>NZ_JAGJEJ010000022.1:0-66091 GCF_018101025.1 Pseudoalteromonas sp. MMG006 | reverse complement strand
CATGACTTAACTATTAAAGCAATTGAATCTCAACTCATGGATTACAAAGAGTTTTGGGTAAGTAAGCTCAAAGAGTTTGGGTTATCAACTAATGAACAAATTGCTGATTTTATGACTAGGACTGTAGAGCTAGACATTGAATCTGTGTTCTTTGAGGCTTCTAAATATAACTATTATTCATCTCCAGATGCCTACTTGAAGTTTACGTATGGTCAAGGTCTGGCTGTGCTTGATATTGATTTAAAAGATAAGCCAAAGCCATTAAGAGATCTGACAGTGAATTTAATCAATGTTTTAGCCTGTATTGGTACTTATAATACATCGCTCGATTTGATGTACTCGCACAGTGTTGATCAGGAATTGATGGAATATGTACGAGATCTAAGTTCTGAAAGTCGTAATGCATTGAAAGAGTCAGTTTTTGAGCTTGAGGATGAAGAATTGGCTTTGTTTCTTAATGAACATCACTCAGGAGTGACAGAAGAGTTTATTGATATGTATGGTGATATTGATAGCCTGATCTTTAGTTTAAAAGACTGTATAGAATTTAACTTTGACCTTCATAATGACGGTTTATTTAATGATCTGTTTTTCTATGATGATTTGAAAACTAGTCTCAATAATATTTTAGCTGTGTTACAGAATTGGTCTGATACACAAAACCCCCTTGTATCTCATCCACTCGCTTATAAATTGAAAGTCCTTAGTGAGCTATTACTTTCTCATTGCCAATATGATTTGGTTAATTATTTTGAAACTTGTTCAGATGTAATTGTATCAGATTTACGTGTTATTAGTTTTGATTTAGCTAATGATACAGCGGCTTTAAATAACTTAAATCAATACTTCAATGACTCTTGTGAAAACGGCGAATTAAAAATTGACCTAACTGATGTCCGTTGTCTAGATGCATTAAAGCAAATGCGTATGGCTGATGTGTTAATAGGGGTTTTAGTGTCAAGTTAAGCGCGTTTATCATCGTTGGGTATTCTGTTTTTACCTTCTAAATTCGGAGATAAAAATGAATAATCATACACCACAGGTTGCTCTTGTATTTCATGGGCAATCTGCGAACAATATCTTTTGTGCGACAAAGCACATGATTGATAGTGATGGCATGAAGTTAGGTGAATACATTGATGTACCTGAATGTATAGAAATAATGCGCTCACAACTCTCACCTAAGAAAATTGAAACTAAAACCGATGACTTTGAACTGCTGCCAAGCAATGTGATCTTAAATAACAGTAAAGCGCTTGTATGGCACAAACCTTCTCATAAGGGTATTTTTTGGTATAGAAGTCATAACACCAAGACTGAATTTTCAATTATCTACCCTGCCCTTCTTTTTTGTTTGGAAAAAGATAAACAAGGAGAACCAAATGGGTTAATTGTGTTTGCTTTACCAAGTAATCAACGCCCCAATGAAAATACGCATTTGTATCATGCGCCACTGATGAATATTTATTCTAATGGAGTTGTTTGCCAAGGAAATGCAACTTTACCCAAAAAGATCATATCAATTGCTGAATGCATGAATGATGTTGAGAAAACTGTACTGGCCTCAAACTTCACTCACGTAAATCACGATAAGACCCTTAAAGCAAAGGAAGTTGTAACAACGCAAAATTTGCTCGCATTTTGGAGCGCTAAAGCCAACACAAAGTGCCTAAGAAATGCAAAAGTAAGAATGCGAGAGTTGAATCGATTTATGCGTTTGGGAGAGTTTTTAAGCACGGCCTTGTGAATATTTCACATTCAAATTGATAGTGAATAATTCACATTGTATGTCCGGTCACATTAAAGGGGTTAAAAAATGAACACGTTTTCAATTCCATCAGAATGGATTTCTAAACCATTAAATATATTAGTTATTGGTGCGGGTGGTACAGGCTCTGCGTTTTTATCAGAATGTTTTCAGCTTGATTATTTATTGCGAAAGGTAACCAATCATCAAGTTCACTTAAACATCAGTGTGTATGACGATGATAAAGTTAGTGAATCAAATGTCGGTAGGCAAGGGTTTTATCCTGTTGATGTTGGTATGTATAAAGCTGAAACGCTTGTTTCAAGGTTTAATTTACATGGCAACTTAAGTTGGAAATATAAAAATGAGCGTCTATTGCCAGAGGTATTTGATTATAGAAACTATGACTTGGTGGTTACTTGTGTGGATAAAGCCAAGGTTCGTGCTGATATGGGGCGTTTTTTTGCTAATGATAATCGTGGTTCTAGTTATAATAAATCACTAATGTGGTTAGATTTGGGCAACGGACGCGCATCAGGCCAGATTATTTTAGGTCACGCTTACGAACAAATTAATAAGCTACCCAATGTGTTTGATTTATACCCCCAATTAGAGAGTATTGTCGATGTTGACGAGGACTCTTGCAGCCACATAGAAGCTCTACGTAAGCAGGAGTATGGAATTAACAAAAAGGTTGTACTGGAAGCAACAAGGCTTTTGTGGGAGTTATTAAGAAAGGGATCTATTTCGCATCATGGTTCTTATGTCGATTTAGATAGTGCGACAGTAAAACCTTTAAAAATAGACCCTATTTGCTGGCAAGTGCTAGGTTACAACTCTTAATATTAGCTATTTTCGCCAGTTCGCATTGCCGCTAATTGCTTTGACGCTTCAAGCTTGGCGGCTTTCCCACCTTTCAATACATCAATAATGCACTTTGCAATGTATCCGCAGATTAAAGCTGGAACGACAAGTCTAAATAAAATAATTAATGTTGCTGCATTTGCTATTAAATATAGGCTTGCACCAAAACAAATGAATAGTACGAACAAGATAAATTGGTATCCCACGTTCACCTGTTCATCAACAGTTCGTTTTGAATTACCGCTGCTAATTTTTACGATCATTTTGCTCAATGTAGAACTCATAAAATATGCTCCTTTGTTAATATCCCCAACAAATTAGCACCTACTTATAGTTGGGCGTGTCGAAAAAACTGCAAAATTAAACAATTTTTCATTGTTTAACCTTTGTTTAGTAATTTATTACCTGAATTTATCTTTTTTTTAAGTATTAGGTCGGGTTTGTTGATATAGAGTTAGTGTATTAATGCGAGGGGTTACTATGCTAGCTGACAATCGAGAAATTATTATTGAATCAGATGTGAGTGCGATACATAGGGCGGAATTGGATTTTAAAAGTTTCACATTTCATTTTCAGCCAATTTTCTGCCTTAAAACTAATAAGGTCGTTATGTATGAAGCTCTGTTAAGGTCGCGACAGTTTGCTAGTATTTCAATTGAAGATCTTGTTATAGATGTAATCTCTTCGGGTAAATCAGATCAGCTAACCTTGCTAACCCTTGAGGCTATAAGGCCATATTTAAACGATCCGAAGTTTAGTGATGTAAAGTTTACAGTGAACTTAGAACCTGCCCAAGTTGCTTCTGAGGGCTTTAAGCGATTGGTTAATTATTACTTTCGAAAATTCAAAATTGATATGACAAGAGTGATATTTGAAATTACTGAGCGCCCCTGTTCACACAAGATGTTCAATGATGTTTTGGTGAACACTAATTCAATGGCAGCAAATGGGTATCTATTTGCGATTGATGATTTTGGTACTGGTGTCTCTAATTTTGAAATGCTTTGTGAGCTTGATGTGTACATGATAAAGCTTGATGGAAACTTTGGTATTAAGTCTCTACATGATATTAAGTGCCAGAAGGTTTTTAAATTCGTATCGACTTTCAACGAGTCTTTCGGATGTAAAGTCTGTGCTGAGGGCTTGGAGACTGAAGAACACGTTGAATTAGCAAGAGGCCTTGGCTTTTGTTTTGGCCAAGGCTATGGGTTGGGAATGCCAAAAGTATTAACGGGCATTGTGGAATAATTAAATTATTAATTTCGTAAAGTTTATCGCTGATTCACATTGTTGCTCGGTAAATTTACCAATATGGCAATCATTAGGTTTAACTTCTAGGTAGTTAGCCAGCTGTCTGTACACATCAACTCTTGCAAAACCATACTCTTTCCAAAGTACATCTAATATTTTGTGTGCCTTTTGTCTTGCGCTTCGAGTGCCGGCATTAGCCAGGGTTCCTTGAGGTAAGTTATCCCCTTTGTGCACTGCAACGTATGAATCACATCCTGATTTGTAGTTTTCACAAAGATAAACTAAGCCGTGATCTTTACCTTTGAATATGTGCTTTGATTCTGAAAGTGATGCTAACCCGGAACAGTATTCACAGCGGACTTTGATGTCCCCTGCAGCTCTTGAGTTTCTTCCCATCACAATATCTTCCAGAAAGTGGATGAAATACATCCGCATCGATTTTTCAGCTAAGTCATTTAAGTAATGAGCTTTATGCTTCAGCTCCCCTATAAGTGCCAGGGATAGAGCTTCATGCCGGTGATCAGAGAGCAACTTGCTTAGTTCATTTACATAGTTATACGTAGAAGCATTAACTATTCCTGACTTAGGTAGTTGTTCTTGGACCAGTTTTTTTAGATCGACTTGGTTTAAGTAAATCACAGCTTTGCCTTGTTTTAGTGTTTGTATGTCTTCCATTAAACCCTGGTTAAACAATTGCGCTGGAATTCAAAAAAAAACTCAATTTTCTTGATTTTAATCTCTGCCTCAATTTTTTTGCGTGAAATAATGAGTGACATAAGGAGGTGTAAATGAACCAAAAAAAATCAATACCAGTCTCCCAATTAGCCCTTTATTACTCAGATAGAGAATTATTTAGGAAAGCTAAAGGTGGTGCATTCGATAAAAAGCTAGCTAAAAGAGGCACGCGAGAGCACGCCCGGGCAGGTAAAAGTTCAAATCTAATACGCGCTGTGTTTTTAACTATTATAGGTTTCATATGTTACTTATTATTCAAATTTTCCTAGTTTTCTCTATCGTAGTGATCGTACTGATTGCAAAAGGGTATAGGGTCAAGAGAAAGCTCCAAGTGCCTATTTATTATCTATTTCTTGGTGGTGATGTTGGGGGACGAAAACCAATAAAGGTTGAAAATAATAATCTAGTCGGTATGCCAGATGCCCTATTCTTCAATCTATTAAAGCTTAGGTTTGTTGTATGTGAGTTTAAGTCTCGAAACTATACTGGAGTAAATTTATATGAAAGAGCTCAAATTACATTGTATATGGGAATGCTGAACAAATGGTATCTACCTGCACCGCAAGGTATTGTTGCATATGGTAATGGTTTTGCTGTTCGAGTGAGGTTTAATAAATCATTGTTCAATGAAATTTGCGGTCTTCGAAAGCAGTGCTTAGTTGAATTGGGCAAGTTTTAACAACTCGCTTCATCTGCAATTTATCTGTGCGTACACATACATATACGTGTACGCACAGAGGTGATTACCCCCTTCCCTTCTCTTTATTTGCAAGTTCTAGAGCTTCTTTAATTGAATAACCTTGAGACTTAAACTTGTCTACTAACTCCCTGTCATCTGGATCAGTTGAGTAAACTAGTTGGGTTTCTTTATCTACAAAAAGCTTAACTATTTCCCTCGATTGCCCGTATCTCACTAAGATTTCTGAGTAATGGCCCTTATCAGTATGAACGCTTTTCATTAAATCATAGTCTTGATCTGTACCATCATACGCTTTTAACTCTTTGAGTTTATCAACGGCTTCCGGTTCCTGGGCCAACATAAACTTCCATGGACTATTGTTAACTATGGCCATCCCTGCTTGGCTCTGGTAAGCATCAAGTAAGCTCTGTGTGATACAAATGCCAGCTGCACGTGTTTTCCTGAATCGACGCCAACCTGTTTCAAGGAACTCGGCTAGATAATTGATTTTACCAGGCTTGTCTTTAAGGTATTCCCAAGCTTCATCGAGAATGAAAAGTTTTCTTTGTTTGTTGCCTGATAAAAACATTGCATGTTGAGCTGCGTTGATAAGGCTCATCAGAACACATTGTGATAAGTGAGGTTGCGAGGATAGTTCATCCATCTCACAAACGATTAATCGTGATTTGAAGTTTATTGGTGGGTATTTCTTACCAAAAAAGTCTCCAAAAATACCGCCTTCACACCATGGTTTTAGTTGGCGCCCTATCCTCTTTATTTCAACATCTTGGTGCTTTTCACACAGCTCAGAAAAGTCTGTGATTGATGAATCTTTCCCTTTAAGGTTCCAAAGCTCAGTGAGTACTGTAAGCATTTCTGTAGATTGGTAGTCACTTAAATCACCTGATTCTGACGCCATTGCTTTCAGCAAGGAATGAACCATGGCTGCTTGACCTTCTTTGCCATAAAAGTCATCAATATTTGCAAATGGATCAAGTGAAAACTTCATGTTCTCATTGAAGTCAATGAATTGAGCATTCTTATACTGGCTTGCTAAGTTTTCATATGAGCGACCTTTGTCAATAACAAACACTTGAGCGCCGTCAGTATCGCTGCCCACATCAAGCCGGCTTTTAACACCTGAGCCTAGGTATGAAGTGATTAGCTTATTATTGAAAAATGACTTACCAGCTCCAGAGCGAGCGCAAATAAGTGCATTAAAGGAGCCATCTGTTTCAAATATATCTAAACCGAATATTTGCCCAAAGCGCGTGACAAACTCTAGAATTGGCCGTGAGGTGTTTCCTTTCCAACTCGCACTATGTGGTAATAAAAATACAGCCCCTTTTGCCGTCCATTCATCAAACCGGTCTGATAATTTTATATATTCATCATCAAGTCCAAGAGGTAAAGCGTTTAAGAAAGTGCTAGGCGCCAAAATTGTTTCTATGTTGAACTTATACTCTTTACGTTTGAAGAATGCCTGCAGCTTCCTAGTCGCAGTGAATGTTTCTTTCTTGTTCTCACCAAGGACTATCATGCTTAGGCTAATTTTACATAATCTTGAGTTTTTCAGTTCATCTTCGATTGCAAAATAATCTTGTGCTTGATCTTTCAAGGTTGAAACCCACTCCAGCATTTTTCCTTTTGCTTGTTTTTTTAGCCATTTGTTACGGCGATCAAATTCTTCATTTGCCGAATGAATACTTGGTAACTGTACGTTAAGCGTCATTAAATATGGGTTCCAAGCAACCGTTCGCTTGCCAAAACGCCAATCACCTAGCAGGTTTATAATATCACCGTAGTTCAAGTAATCGGGTGTTTGCTTGAGGGTCATGACTGAAGCAAATCCATTTGACTTCTCATCTAAAGATGAAAATTCTAGACCATATTCATCACGGTTAATTATTCCGCCCTGCTCTAATATTTGTGCACCAAGTGGGACTAGTTTGTTGATTTTTACTTTATCTCGCCAAAGCGCATTAGGTGAGTGGTTGAAGAAAGTCTGCATTCTTGAAAGCCATTCTTCATCATTTAAAATCAATGGGGCTAAGCCTAACCCTTCGAATATTGAATATGTTCTATCTTTTATCTCTAGGAACTCTTTGAGCTCTTTATCGGAAGGGATAAAGTTTTTAACTGGGATTTTTACAGTGATCCAATGTTCAAAATCTCTTGGCCGGATACCTGATTTTTTATCAAGGGACTCTTTTCTTGCTTTAGAGTAATAATTAATTACTGATTCGCTCATTGCATCTGCAAGCTCACCGTCTTCACCACCAATCCGCTTACCTCGAAGTTGTCTGTAACCACTTAGAAAGCCATCTATTCGTGGTAAAGCTGCTAGGCTTAGTTGAATTAATGTGTTGTGAGGAAACTCATCAGATAGAAAACCTTCGTAGGCTGTTCTTATTTCGTTGTTTACCCCGTTAGTTGGTTGGCAGGCGATAACAAATCCAATGTAACCGCCTTCCATTAAGAACATTTGATATTCTTTAATATATTCCATTACACAGTTTAATTCTGCGGCTTTATTACCTCCGAGAAGCTTTTGTTGATCTTCAATGGTGCTTCGCCAAAGGGGGCCAGCAAAATTCTGCTGGGTTTCTTCGATATCTGGATTCAATAACTTTTCTATAGCTTCTTGGATTTTATTCAGCATGCTATACACCTATTTTACTTATTAGCCTCAGGCTGAGGTCTAGAAATGCTCAACGGATCGATACCTTTGGCCATAGTTTCTTTTCTTTGGCTTGTTACTTTGCTTTTCTTTATTGTTTGAAATGGTAATACTCGACTTGGGCGCATTTGAGCTTGATGGCCTGTAACCCATCGTCTTGGTTGTAATTCAACATAAACGAAGCCTGGAATATTCAAATCTCCAGACTTATCTTCCCAAGCAGCAACATAAATACGCATTGCTTTAGCTTCTTCAAGAACCGCGAGAGGCTCTGGCGCGATATCATTTGGAACGTAATTGAATGTTCTTAAGTCATCTAACTCATCGTGTGATTGTTTCGAATATGACATTGTGTCATTGCTAGCGATACCAACAATATTGGCTTTGTCATAATCTTGTGCGTTTTGTCTTCGCAAACTTCTTGGTTCATATACGTATGTAATGTCTTCCCCTTCACTATTAACGTAAATGACTTTCTGGTTTGCTTCTGAATTTGACTTTATTTCACCTTCGTTTTTTGCATATTCTGCAGTCATCATGTGCTCAAGGTGGTCTTGATTGTTGGTTAACTCATAAACCTCCATCGGCCCTTTACAGAGACCAAGTTCCGGTTTACCTGCACATGAAAATTCCTCTTCACCAATCGTAAATGCTGAACACCCAGAAAATAATGAGGCTATGGCTAGAATTGAGCTGATTTTAAAGATTTCTTTCATTGCTAGTTACTCCATCTCAAGCCATGCATCAAAATCGCTTGGTAGCCCATTAAAGGTTAAACCATCTTCACGAACTAGGAATGGGGTTCCTCTAGCCTCAAGCAATCCCATAACGATAGGTGCTTTTTGAACAGCCTTTGCATCGCAGTCTTCTCTCATTTCTGTTGCTAGTTTTGTCTTGTTCATAAGGTCGATGACAGCTTTAGATTTATCAACAGCGCAATTTAGGCGTTTGGACTCAAGTAAAGATTGGCTGCCCAGCATCGCTGTTAGTACAAAGTCGACATTGTACTTTTCTGGAGATTGCTGAATTTTATTGAACAGGGCGTGGCAGTATCCGCAATTAGGGTCAACGAATATTGTTGCTTGCTTAGGTATGTCTTGGTTACCAAATGATAGTGTTGCAAGCTCATCTAGTTTTACGCCCATTTTTTCAAGAGGAACACGGTGAGCATTCCTTGCTTCGCTCAACTCATCAATAGTTCGTCTAAACCATGTATCAATTAACTGCCCTTGAAAGACAAAGCGGCCATTCTTAGATACAAAATATGTTTGTCCTGATTTAGTCTTAACTAGCATTAAGTTTTCAACAGGGAGTTCTTGAATACCTTCGATATCACCTTTTTGAGAAAGAGTTTGTTTTAATTCTTTCGGATTAATTGATTTCGCCATTGAAGATACGCTTAAAAGACTTACAGTTGCTAATAGACCAATAGCCGTAATTTTTTTCTTTAGTGACATTGTGACTTACTCTTTAATTGACAGACATGTCATTGTAATCTTGGCTATAGAATGAAAAGGGGAGATTAATTACTGATTTTTGCTTTTTTTCATGGATTTGAGCAAAGCAGAGTTTTACTAGCTCGATGGGTGATATACTTGTTTAATCAACAAATTAAGGTGAATTTCGCATATTTAAAGCTCTAAATACTTAGTTTTAGGCATGATAAAGCCTTAGGTTGGTAAAATACTGATCTAAGGTTAAGGTTGATATATACCAACCTTAACGAATAAAGTTTGTCACATATCAATACTTCAAAATGACATGGTGTTGTCGAAATGAAACATCTTCGTAATCTTCCTCATCGAATGCATTACACCATGAATTTATGTGCTCACTTGTAATTGGCTCTTGTAAAGAACCACTTTCCAAAACTAACGGTAAGCTTCTATGGGCTATTCGTTGCATTATACAGCGTTCAATTGATAGATCGATGGTAATGATAGTGAGCTTTTCATTTTCACTATTTAGGAAGTCATCGAGTGTTTTATTAAGGTGGAGTGACGCAACAGGGAATCGAAGCGCCTGCAAGTCAACTTTAGTTTCTTGTTTCATATCTCTACCTTATGATCAAGCTGACAATTCAGGGCAAGGGTAAATTCTTAGTTTTCTACAGATCAATGACCCAATTCGCGTATCCGTATTCTTGATTATTTTTATTGTGCCTTTATCTTTCATAGTCACATTAGCTTCAAGCCAGAATGAATCACTTTTATCTTCTATAGGTATGCCGTTTAGATTGATTCGTTCCCATGCTATCGAATTATCTAATAACATTTCATCCATTAATGAACGACCTACATAACCCAGTGCATTTGCAAAAATTGCTCGTGTAAACATTGCCTTATCATGGTCTTGAGTGTTCGTAATGTTCTCAATTGGTAATAATCTGAAAATGCAGGTTAAATAGCTTCTGCATAAGTTAAGGGCATCTTCGTATTGAGCTTCATCTGTTATTTGTTTTGATGCAGTGCTATTTGTTAAGTTTAAGAACTTTTGCATCATTGTAGTGAATTGTTGGAATGTCCAAATATGACCTGCTTTTATTTTTCCATGGAGAGCAATTTTGCTTTTTAGCTTATAGGAATCTACTTGTAGTTCTAGACAGTCATTCATTAAACGACTTAACACAGTGCTATTGTCAAAATGCTTACTGATAGAAGAGTTCGGCTTAGTTAATTTCACATGATAGTCGGCAAAAAGTTGTCGAATAATTTGTACGGCTTTTGGGGTAGATAGACTTTCTGTTTGCGTTACTATTAATTTAAAACTAATAGTATGATCTTCAAACTCTGCATTGCTTTCATCAGATAATAACCAATCAATGAATGCTTGTCGGCCTTGTCCGTCTGCTATAAATCTATCTGCATTCCTTTCTAAGGTCGCTTCAATTATCAGCTTATTACCAACAGTTACTGAGTTTTTTAAAGAGAGGGAGTTAGCAAAAAGCGTTATATTTGGGAATACAGTCCCTTTGGATGTAGTCCAGTACTGCTTTAATCCATTTACTCGCTTTGAATCAACGTCACGTTGCTTCTTATCTACTTCCCCAATTTCCTCTGAGCCTTTCTCTGCTTTAAAGTGATCCACCAGCTCTTTAAAAGTCATGACACCTTCGTAACATTGAACGCCTTGTTGCTCAATACCCTCTTTACTTTTAAAAAGCACTACATGAAGCGGCTTGTTACAAGGAGAAGTAATAGTCTCGTTTTGATTATTCATTTCGGTTCTCTTTATGTTTCGATTAAGACCATAGTAAGTCCGAATCCATAACGCGCACTTTTGAGATAATTAACCTCGAATAAGTGGCGAATTCACCCTGAATAATTTGAGTCAACTTCATGTAAGCATCGGATAATAAGTGTTTTTTTTATGTTTTTTGGCTGGCGAATATTTAAGGTTTTCTATAATTTATTAAGGTTGGCTTTATGTTTTTCCGAGTTAATATTTTGGCGAATTCACCCTGAATAATTAAGTGTAAATATATTTTAGTTATTGTTCTGTATGACTTTTTTTTGAAAAATAATCGTGGAGAATATTTAGTTATCATTTCATTCAAAGCGCGTTCTATATCCTATGTGACAATAGTTACAAAGTTTAGGTTGGAGTGTGAAGTGAGTGTTTTCAAAGTTAATCCAATAGACATCATTGATAGCGTTGTTGTTGGAACAGTTAACCAAGTAAGTAGAGAGAAATTAGTTGCTCAAGCCTTTTCTTCATCTGTAGCTGATATAAGAGCTCTAATTGAAAATGAGCGAGCAATAATTACTTCTTTATGTTCTTTTGGGAAAGACTCGACAGTTACATTGCTAATTGTGATGGAGGCTTATCGCCAAGCTATTGCAGCAAAAACCATTGAACCAGAACGCCCATTGATCGTTTCGACAGTTAATACAAAAGCAGAAGCGATACCTATGCAAATGTTTGTTAACTATGCCAGTAAGAGAATGCTTGAATATGCTAAGTCTGTAGGTATCAATATTCAGTTTAAATTAGTCCAACCATCATTGAATAATGAATTCTTCATTAGGTACGTTGGTGGCCAGAAAATTCCAGCAACACCAACCCGCTCTGGTGATTGCTCAGTAATTTTAAAGGTTAACCCTAACGAACACTTTGTTAACTCTCTTGTAGAGTCTATTAGGCACTCAAAGAAGTATGGCAACTATGCTAGTTCACCAATTGTTTCTTGCTTAGGTTCTAGGGAAAAAGAGTCTTCGCGTAGGTCAAAGAATATGGAGCGCCATAATCTAAAAGGTAAGTCTGCAGAAGATTTAATGAACTCAATGACGTCACAGTCTGTTGGAAACTCAAAAGTCTACAATTATGCTCCAATTCGTGACTGGGAGACTGATGATGTATTTCTTTTGCTCAGCTTGGCTGGTTCAAAACCACTACAAAGATCTTGCTATGACATACCAGGTTTCTTATCAAACTTTGGTCTTTTAATCGAGATATACGGTAATGGTACAAGTGAGACTTGCGAAATTGCTACAGGGCAAAGTGGTGGGGCTGGTTGCAATGGCAAAGCACGCTACGGGTGTTCTATTTGTACTATCGTTTCAAAGCAAGATAAAACAGCTACTAACCTTGCAAAGTTGAAACGCTGGGAAGTGCTAGGTGTAGAAAATACATTAAGGCTAAGAGATTGGCTATTTAGAATTAGCTCTAACATGAGTGAGCGAGCGCTCCACGCTCGGGCGTTTGATCCTGTAGGGTATAATCGTGTTGCTTTGCAACCGAATACTTTAAAACCCAAGCATTTAGATAAAATTGTAAGGTACGCTTGCCAGCTAACACAAGAAAGCATTTCTCATTCAGAGCGTTTCAAATCTTTAGTAGAGCAGGGGAGAGAAGCTGAGCATGAAGGTGTTCAGTGTATTCAAAACGATGTAACTCTACCCCCTAAAATAAAGAGAGCTTTTTTAGAAATGTATAAAGAAGCTTTACTAAACCCTCAGAACCTTAACTACTACTTTAGTGAAGTACATGCCGTACTTTTATCTTTTCGGTGGTCTTTGGATGGTATCGGAGCAGCACCATTTAGGCCTTTAGCGATTTGGAAACAGATTAAGCAAGGAAAAGGGTGGATACCATACCCAAAATTGAATAGTGAGATGAGTGACGCTGATATCGGTAAAATTCAAGGTTATGAGGCTTTATCTGAAGCTGTGATGATGCCAGTGTTAAGAGATGAAGATGCCCATAAGCATGTATTTGATCACGTATCATTGATAGACCTTTGGACCCGCCCTTTAGATGCAAGTGATATTTTTGATGAAGATATGAATTGTAGTATCAAAAGAGGCTCAGACCATTCCGCTAATGTCACGGCTATTTATGACCTCAATATATCAGCGGGTAAATTAGATGGCGCTTTATCGACAGCACTGACGGTTGATGGTGTAGTTTCTTTACACAAACCAACAATCAAAAAGGTTCTATTTGAAGGAAAGGTTGTCTCTGGGAAGCTTTTAGAGCTGATATTGAATACCGGATTAGAGAATGAAGTTGATAGTTACTGTATTCAAAAATTCGAAAGTCTTTTGGTGTCGGTACCAGACTTTGAGCTTAATTTTGAAATGTTTAACAATCTTGTTGGTGAGAGAAAGTTAACTCGTAGCTTAAAGTACTTTGAGAAAACCAATTTAATTACCGGATACAGTGAAAGCGCTAGAAAAGTACCTGCAAAAATCAATTTTACTCAACGAGTATCTAAGGTTAACAGAAAAAAAATATCACGTGGCAATACAAGAATGGTGTTTTATCCATTAAGTGTAGATAGCCGGTATCATCAAGCACATAAGCAGGAAAAAGAGATGTTCAAGCTTTGCTTTGATACTCATACGCAAAAGCTGATATCAATGCATGATAAAGACTTCCTGAACAGTGATGAAGCGCGAGAAAACATCTTAATCTCACAAGAAACCGTTGCTTGCTGGAAAGAAGCTGGTGGACTTGATAGGGCGCTTGAGCTGCATAACGACTATATGCATAGATTAATTAAGTACCGCCATATTCGAAAGTCTAATAAATACGATGTTCGAAAGTACCCAGGCACGCAAGCAGCTGAGCTTTTGATTACAGAGGGTGGTGTTACTATTGAGCGAAAGTATCTATCTCAATTTCAATTTTTGCTAAAGCGTACTCAAGTAATGGATTCACTTTCTATGTTTAAGTACCAATCAATGCCAATTGACGTAGTCAAAGCCTCTGAAGGCGCTATAGCTATGAGCCAGCATAGAAGAGATAAAGCTGAGGTTCTTGACGTTATCCGTAAGTACAGAAACCAGCAAAGGGGAAATGTTAGATCAAACCTCCTAAGTTTTGACGTTAACATTGACGAAACTCTTAACGCTCTAGATGAAAGTGTAAGCATCGTAATCAATGAATCAATTCATAAGCAAAACCTACATCTTCTTAAAGCTGAGTTTAATACTCATTCAGTATCAATAAGAGATAGAAGTAATGCTGCAAAGCTTTGGCTTATGATGCATTTTGATGGAGTGAGCAAAATTGAAGACTTGTTTAGCAGAATTATGACCAGCAAGGACGTTAGTTTGGTCAATAACAATCCTAAATTAAAAGTTCAATTAACCACAAAAGCCATCAAGCGATTAAAGAAAATCAATAAAAGAATTTTGAAGGCTCAACAAGTTTGGCAGCCTGCTTTAGTAGCTTTAGCAGAATTCAATAACATGACCTTTAGAGATAAAGGGTCTGCTAAGTCCGAGTTCTCTCGTTTAGTTCATGGTGCTATTGGTTCTAATGTAGATAAATGGGTGTTAAATGAATGGAACCCGCGACTTGATACGCTCCTAAGCGCGTTTCAATCAGCTCAAAAGAATATTAATAGTACAGCTGCTTTGTTTGATGATGTAGTTACAACCATCAACAAGGTCAGTGATACCGGTGCACATAAGGTGGTAGCAAAAATGACTTTTGCCCAAAGGCTGGCATTGTTAAGTTAATTTTTCAAAATGAGCGCAAAATTCATCTGGTGATATTGTCGAAAAATCTTCAATTATAAAAGGTTTGAAAATGGCATCGACAGAAAAAGCTGCTGAATTAATGTTAGAGACAGGGGAGTTTTATACGGCCCAATCCCTCGGAAAAGCACTTTCTATTTCAGCAAATAAAGCGAGCGCACTCCTATATAACATCCGTACAACCAATAAGTATAAGACGGTTGATACTGGTGTCCCTAATCGTAAAGTAAAGGTGGTATCTATCTATGGTCGTAAATCCAGTATGAGAAGCCTACAAAACCAGGCTTTGCTTTTCACTAGACCACCTATGCTTGCTAATGAATGACCTATTTGGAGGACCTTATGTTATCAGTTAATGACGCAGCTGAATTAATGCTCGAAAATGGTGGATACTTCACAGCAAAAAAACTTGCTAAGCACTTTGATGTAAGTACCCGTAGAGCTTCAAGTTGGTTGGGGGTTATCAAGAGTGATGTTAAGTATCGTACAACAAATTGGGGGGAGTCGGTTAAATTGCTTGGCATTGGATCTCGTACAATTTGCATGTCTCAACTTCAGAATAATGCATTAATGTTTAAACGCCCTTCGGTTCTGTTATGAAAAGGGGGTATATTAATCTAAAGTGTCGTGGAACTTAACTCCATAGGCGCTTTAGATTAATTCCATTACTTATCTGACTTTCGTTTTGCATCTAGCTCGCGTTCAAGTTTATACACTTTGTTTTTAAGATCTCGACCAATACGTTCATGTATTTCATCTTGTCTTTGGCTTCCATCGGATCTATGGGCGTCATGATCTTCCCATTGCTCTAATTCACGCTTTGCTGACTCTAGGTCTTGCTCTAACTGTTTTATGGTTTTTTCTGACATATTTAACTCTCTTAAGAATGCTGAGCTATTTTCGAGGTGTGATTAGCTCTAATTGGTATCCTGTTTATTTATTGGGGTCAAATATTTAAATTCAACTGCCAGAACAAAACTAGGCTGTCTAATATTTCATTTATCGCTTGATTTAAATTTGCTTGGGTTACTTCAGCTGAATCCTTGTTTAGCACATAGTGTGAGTGCCCATATAGCTCAAAGCCGGATAAAGTATCACGCAGTAGAATAGAGGCTTAAGCTGGTTGCTATTGGCTATGTACAATTTGTAAGTCTCAATTTCTAAACGGAGGGCAAGGGTAGAATATAGCAAGCAATAGGGAACCTGACCTTATTGAAATGTGTTTAATTTGAACAAAAAATGGTCGAACGATGTTCAACCGGTACAAAAGAGACTTATATTGTTTGTCAAATTACATGCTGTATTTCCATAGTATTTATTAAGTGAAGAAGGTAATGAATTTCTCAGTTCCCAAACTTGAAAGTTATTTTAAATCCGCCAATGACTCTGAAGGTCTTAAGCTTTTGACAAACCTCATGACGAGTTTTGATAACATTAAAAATAAAATATCGATATTGCCAGATTATGTTATCGTTGATGAAAAATGCATTGATTTGTTGACTTTATTCAAGAGTTTGAACTGCCATTTGAATATGGATTCTCGCTTAAAGCATTCGCGACATATATTTTTTAGTATCAAAAATGAAGTTTTAGATTCTTTACTTTGCCTTATAAAACTTGATGGTATTAGTCATGGAATTAGAGTTGAGTTTATTAAATTCGCTTTTCTAGTTTTAGAAGGTACTTACGAAGACATTAAATTTGATGAATTAGTAAATGATGCATTCATTTTTCGTTTTCTTAAAAAGGAAGAATTGATTAAGCCGGGGAGACTTGTGAGGCATCGGCGTGTTCCAGAAATGCATACTCAAATAAACTCTGATAAGGACAAATCATTTGACCCATCTGACGATGAAATCGAACAGTTCTTTAAAGAAAATCGAACACAGTTCTTTAAATTGATGATGAGTGGTAAAGCAGAGAGCTTTAAAGATCCTATGGCCGATTTTGATAGCAAGAAATTTTATCATTACTATCTAACACTTGAAGAGCAAAGAAATATGATGAATAGTTCTCAGGCTGAAAAAACCTATTTAAACGTGGAAAGGTGAGAGGTCTTATAAAGCAGGTGAGTTACAAACTCACCTGTGTATGTGCTTTCTATTGTAAACTTTCACTAAGTATGTTTGAAATTGCCTCATCTAACTTCTCTTGAATATCCTTTGGAACTCGGCCAAATTCATAAGAAAAGTTTCTTCCTTTCACTTTTTTGCGAGCAAACTGATCTTTATTTTCAAATTTGAATAATGTCGTCACAACTGGTTTATCTGTTGTTGGCTTGAAGGACTTAGACTCATCAGCTATTAGTTTGCTGAGTTTGTCTTTAAGGTCTTCTTTGATAAAGCCACCGCTAACTTTTAGCTCATTCACTTTACTTTTTAGCTCTTCAGTGAAATCACTTAGTTGATCACCTAATAAAGCCTGTGTTGCCAATAGCGCTTTATAGTCACTGTGGTTGAGCAATGAAATATCTGGAAAAACAGAAATTAAATCACTATCGATTGTTGCGGCCTGTAGTGCTTTACTTACCTTTGATTGACTTAAGCCATGACGTTCCGCTAACTCAGCCTGGTTCAACTTCTTGCCATGTTCAGCTAAGTACGCCTCTTTGTCTCGCTCTAAGCGTAATCCAATTTCACGTAAGCTGTGCTCTTTAACTGACTGTAGTGATGTAGCGAGAGCTTTTGCATCGCTTAGACTGATTTCGTCATCAGTAACTAGCATTGAGAAAGTTTCTATAGCACCGCTTTTCTCAAGTACATAGGCGCGACGGCGTGAACCATCAAGAACGTCAATCTTGTTATCCGGCAGACGTCGACCAATTGCTGGGTAGAACTGTTGATTATCTAATGTTGATAAGTCTTGAAGCGACTCTTCTGTTAATAGTGATTGTTCGCGCCCATTGATTTCAAAAGTGACGACTGTATTTGATTTAAGCTGCTCATATGACAACGTAACCGGTGTGAATGTGGCTTCTTGGCCTGACTTTAATGTCCAGACTTTACTTTGACCTACGCTGACTACTCCCAGATGCTTAGAGAGCACTTCATCAAGTGGTGTTTCACTCTTTTCAGCTTCAATTCTCAAGCGCTTGGCCAAACTCTCAAGTTGGTTCTTATTGCTATCTGCAATAGCTTCTTCTGAGCCTGCTGTGTTGCCGAGTGGAGAGACTGTACCTCTTTTTTTAGCCATTTTTATTGCTCCTTCTCTTGTTCGCGCCACACTTTTTGAATATCGCGGTGTAGTTGGCTGGTAACTTCATATCCATTTTGTTGTGCATTCTGGAAAGTCATTTTGGTTTTAGGGTATTCACTTTTAGACATATCAAACATGGTTGATAGTAATGATGAAGCTTGTCTCACAGCTTCACTATTGTTGAACTCTGTTGAGTAAAGGTAAGTTGAAAAACTATCATAGAGGTTGTTCTGTAAATCAGTAGTGGTTGAACTCTCTTTATGATTTGTAAGTAGTATTTTCATAAAGTCATAACCAGGGTGTTTCGCATTTTTTAGCAGCGTCCATACTTGCGGGATATAACTAAAATATGAACACGTAGCATCAATATCATTTTCAGTAACAGATAATGGGAAAATAACACTCGTACCAGCGTAATACGCGTTGTATGTCGCGTAGCCTAGTGATGGAGGCGTATCTATGATAATGATATCGAATTCATCTTTAACTTGTTCAATGATGTCGTGCAGTATTGAATAAGGTGAACTTAGTTGTTGGTTGAATACTGCTTCATGGAACCAGCCCTCAATTGCTCGGTCTGATTGTGAGGCTGGTAAAATACGCAAGTTAGGAATAGTTGTCGGCAAAAATGCTTCACTGATAGCTTCTTTAAGCGTTTCGTTTTCATCAAGCTCATAGTTCCCCATAATTAAGTCACCAACAGATAAGCAGCCTTCTTGCGCTGACTCAGGAGCGTAATACATTGATAAAGTGCCTTGGCCATCCATATCAATTAAGCCAACACGATAGTTTTGATGAAACTCAGTTGCCAAACCCGATGCAGCTGTCGCTGCAGTAACAGTCTTACCAACACCGCCTTTTTGATTTTGAACAACTATAACTTGTAGGTCTTGGCTTTCACTGCGAACAAATGGTAATTGTTTTTTAAGTTCATCAGGAAGTGAATCTCGTACTTTGTAGACTTCTTCGATATCCAATAACCACTGACTCTCTTCATGTCTTCTTGGATTAATTTTTAGAGCTTTGCAGTACTTATCTAACGTTCTTGCATCAATATCTAAGTACGCCACTGCTTCAGCTTTAGTAAACACTCTAAGCTCTTTGCGGTGGTTATTTAGAAGGCGTCTATTACGGCGTTGGATGTACAGTTCTGAACCTTCTTTTAGCTCGTCAAACGAGATATCGGTAGCTTCTACTTTAGAGATAGTCATTGTGAACCTTACTGAATGTGTTTTTTTATAGTGTATGCTTTAATTTTTAGATGGTAAAGCAAAAATTAAAGCATGAGCTAATTTTTAATGCTTAAAATAATATCTCAAATTCTTCTTAAAAAAGCCTGTTTTTCTTATAAATTTTGATTTTTTCACGCTGTTTAGCGCGATTTACTGGATAGCATAGCATGGTCGTCAGTTATTAATTATCTGGTGTTTTCTATGGATTGTCAGCAATACTCAATGGCCGAGCGATGGCTTAATTTATTTGAGCTGTGTTTGGGTTTGATGTTTTTTAGTGCAGGAGCTTTCTATGCTTATCTGTTTTGTATGACAGGTAAAACTGATTTCATACTGCTTTTTGTGACGTTCATAGGCTTTGTAGCTGGTATAGCAATGATAGGGAGAGCCATCATTTGTATGTCTGCTTGGCACTCACATCACAATCAAAGGAGTTGTAATCGAATGTTTACTTTAAAACGAATTGGGCATGATGACGTCAAATTAAGTGATGTTAAGACGCTTGAAGATACAGTTAAAAAACTAGTTTCGTCATATGCGTCTATCCGTATTACTAAGAAGAGTGGGTTGAATAATGTTATCTTCGTTACCGTTGAAAATGGGGTTGTAAAGGATACATATACGGGAGAATTGATAGACTTTGAAGCATTGGGCAGTTAACACCATGAAAGTGTTTATATATTGGCTAATTCAAAACCCTAACATCTTAGCTATGATTTTATTAGCTTTCCTCTTACTCACCGCGATTATATTCATAATTTTATGCTTTAACTTTAGCCTGGCTTTAGGGTTGCTTTATTTAGTGTGTGAATACGCGGCTGTACGCTTCCTACTAATGCCTTTCATTAGTGAAGTGCTGCGCCCATAGCTAGCGCATTAATAGAATAGCTTGGTACGCTCCATGAGCATGCTAATAGCTCTAGACTCCCTGTTTTTAACTTTAGGTGATAGTAAATCTTTGAATTGCGCTGTTTCAAATACATGAACTTTTTTGACCCCCAAAGCCCTTGGCAAAGAGGCATAAATGAAAACACTAATAGCTTACCAGACTATACTTCCCGAAAAAGAGGTGTGTTTAGCCAAGCATTCTCAGAGTAGGTATAATGACGTGGCAAACCAGTTAAATAACCGTCCTAGGAAAATATTGGACTTTAATACACCATTACAGGCAATTGAAAAGGGTGTTGCGTTGACAAGTTTAATCTACAGAGTTTTTTAACAGCGCATTGTCGCTTTTTAGCTGTTTAACTTGTTTTTCTAGTTCTTGAATACGGATTGGTTCAAATATAAGTTGTAGTGGTTCTGACAGATACCAACTTTGATGGGTGTCTGTCAGATTAGGTTTGGGCTAAATTCTTTTCAGCCCAAATCGATTTACCATCAAGTAATGTTTCATTTGGCGTCCTGCCGCAGCACATTTTCCCCTGATGAGTTCTTTCATTGTTGTAGTAATCTAGCCATCCGTCCAGATCTGATTGAAGCTCATCAAGGCTAACATAAAGCTTTTTGCGAAATGTAACCTGATAGAACTCCTGCAATATGGTTTTATGGAATCGCTCACAGATGCCGTTAGTCTGCGGTGACCTGGCTTTGGTTTTCGTATGTTCAATATCATTGATAGCCAGATAGAGCTGGTAATCATGAGTTTCAGCCTTACCGCAGTATTCAGTTCCCCTGTCAGTTAATATCCTGAGCATTGGCAGCTCCTGAGCTTCAAAATAAGGCAAGATTTTATCGTTTAATATATCGGCCGCAGTGATTGGCGTTTTGGTCGTGTACAGCTAGGCGAAGGCGATTTTGCTGTAGGTATCAACGAAGGTCTGTTGGTAAATTCGGCCAACGCCTTTGAGGTTGCCGACATAGAAAGTATCTTGAGAGCCTAAATAACCTGGATGTGCAGTTTCAATTTCACCGCAAGCCTCATCATCCTGCTTTTTCGCTCAAGCGCTGCAACTTGCTCTTCGGTCAAAATGATATTTTCTTGTGCTACTTTCTCTTCTAATGCCTTAAGGCGTAACTTAAAGTTATGGAGGTTATGCCTGAGCCAAACCGAGCGCACTCCGCCAGGGGAAATAAATTGACCTGTCTTATGCAATTCATTACTCGCTCGAAGCTGGCCATGGGCTGGAAGCGCTACCGCATATTCAACAACAGCATTCTCGACATCAGGATCAACTTGATTCTTTTCGTTTGGAACTCGGCGAGACTGACTAATTAAATTATCAATTTTGCCATCTTCGATTAATTCCTGATACCGATAAAACGTATCTCGGGACAGGCCCATTACCTTACAAGCCTTGGAAACATTTCCAAGCTCTTCTGCTAAGTTTAACAAACCGACTTTGTGTTTGATGATTGGGTTGCTAGTATGAAGCATGAGAGTTACCTTTTTGTTTGATTTAAAGATTCGACACCTTTAATCAAAGTTGGTAACTCTCATCTTTTCAAATAGATGCGTCAGAACTCGTCCGTTCTAATTCATATAAGTGCACTCGCTTTTAACGTAACACCTTGTAGTTCTTTTCGGTATAGGCTTACCCAGCGTTGAATTGATGATAATCCTATATTCATCTCTGCTGCCGAATCTTTATTTTTATAGCCGTGAATAATGAATAGCTCCGCACATTCACGTTTAAATTCTACTGTTAATGTTTTTCTTTGGCATTTTGACCTCGTTACTTCGTGAAATTTTACCTCTAACAAAGTCTTTAGCTAAATCATACCGTTACTGTTATCGGTATAGTACACACCTTGTAAGAACCATCCCATTCTCTATCTGGTAGTGACAACTGATAGCAGAAGGTAAATCGTGCGCTAGTATAAATGCCGAGTCTAGCTTAAAATCTAGCCTAGCTAGCTTACTGTTAATATTTATCAAACAAGCTTTCTCAAATCCAAAATACTCCCCTACTTGACTAAATATTCCTTTAAATAAGGACTCTTTAGCAGAAAACAAAATTGTAGTTGCCACATGGTCTGAAATTCCGACAGCTTTTAATTGTTGAAGTTCATGAGTGTTATGCACCTGAAGAGCAACATCTTGCGCCTGGAGTGGGGTTAATATCACCTCTAAATCAATTCCAATACCATAAAACACATTTGCATTTCCCACTGCACATAAGGCGCAGTCAGAAGTGTGACTAATACTTCCCACAATGTTTTCAGGCCATAACGGTTCCCTGTGTTTTCCACTAAGAACAGTGTATGCAGCCATGTCTTGTTTCGATAGTTTTTCTAGTGCTTTAAGAGCGCAGTATCTTCCGACTAAGTACTCTGCTTGCCTCTTGTTAACCGCAAACTTTAAATTATCGCCTTTAACCACGTTGTATTTACGAAACAACCCTGTATTGTATTCGCTATAGTCAAACTGAGCCCCTACTACTGAAAGGCCTGTGTCACCGCTCCAATGCCCTATCTCCGTTATAAAATTATCTAATCGACAAACGTTGACCTGCTTCCAGTTACCATAACTCAAAAATAACTTTTGACTGTAGTTTGTGCTTTTTAAAATCGATTCAGTTCCCATAAAGCTATGATAAATAAAATTTTAATACAATTGTACCTTAAATAGTGGTGAAGACAATCCACAAACGAGAAAATAGCTACAAAATTCTCTTTTAACAAACTCTATAATCTAAAATCAGCAGTAAATTTATAATCTAAACAATAAAAAATTATTTAGATTTTTAGCAGTTTTCAAAGGTTTTTTAGCCTTCAAACTTTATTAAAGGTGAGATAGTTCCCAAAACGTCAAAATTTCGGTAGTTCAGCAATTACGTCTCACCAAGTCACCACGTAATTCATTTGGTGAATAATTATTACTTTAAAAGAAAAGCTGGTTTAAAGCCTGTCAATGATGTGAAGAAAAGTCATATCGTTTGGTTATAGCTGTTTATATGTTAATCCATGGTTATACAAGGAAACATTAAATGAAAAACTTAAAAATCATGACTATGCCAACTGATAAGTTAGCAGTAACTCATAGGTTGGACATTAAGAAGTAACCGGCTCTAATCCATATTGTAATCGACCGATTTCTTTATCTCTGTCTGGGTTCGCTCGTTTGGCATATTTCGACAGGAAATTAATTGTCCTTCGCCATGTTCGTTTTAATTTTGATAACGCACTATGCGTTATCGATTCCATTAGCTGATAAAACCAGCCGTGAGTATTTTTTGCCACCATAAAGGTCGATTACTCAATACATTTAAGCTGTTGAATACTGAACCCTATGCGTCGCTTAACCAGTTGCGATAACAAGCTAGCCCAAATCAGCCCCTCCATCATAGTGGCCTTACGTGTATTGAATTTCCTTAAGTTACAGTAAGATTTCCATTCTTTAAAAAGCAGCTCGATTTGCCAGCGTAAGCTATACAACTTGATTATCGCCTGTGCACTAAGCTGTTTCCTATCCAAGTTGGTAACCCAATACGTTGGCTTATCCTTACCTGCTGGCCAGCTAGCAATCATGCGATATCCCGTTTTACCCTTTACATCCATATCGACAACGCCACTGCGGCGAATATGCTTTTTAACTTGCTTCAGCTTCTTTTGTGTAAACCGTTTTAGGGGCTTGCCTTTACCATTAACCCCTGCCAACACCAGGGGATTACAGGTTTTCTTGGCGCGTACTACGTAAAAGCTGCCCGCCTGACTAATTGCTTCCAAATACGAAAGCTTAAAATAGCCCCGGTCTGCCATAAACAAGGTTTTCGCTTCCGGCAAATAGTTGTACTCCGCCTCGCTATCGGCACTTACTGCAATCTGCTCCGGATATCCTTGCAAGACATCCCAGCCTACATGAACTTCGATGGCGGCCGGACTGATGGTAGTAAAACGCCCCTTAAATGTTTCCTGCAAACCGTTATGTACCGCAAAGGAACTACCATCTTGCAGCACGATTCGCTTAAAAGCCGATAACTCAACCTCTGCGCCAAGAACCTGTTGTTGTTACTGACTCATTGCCATACCAACCTGGCCCTTCATCATATCGACAAACTCAGGTTCACTGAGTTGGTTATGAAACGGTTTGTACTGTACATCCGTTTCAGTTAGCTTAACAAAGTAGCGATGTAAATCAGTTAAGGCGTCAACCGATTTATCACCTAATGCTGTGATTAACAACACCACTAAGTCAAACGGCTTGATGATTCGTTGCCGAACACAAAACTTGCTACTTTTCCAATTTCGTTAATTTTAAATTCATTTAGGACTTCAGTTATTCGCTGTAACTCAGTATTCTATTTGGGCACGCTCTGTTTTGTTTAATTTTGATGATTGTTTGACGATAACCATCAGATCAAATTCAGAGCATGTTTTCAATCTTTTTTCTCTTAAGAACCAACCTATGAACAGTAACTAAATCACCTTCCCAATGTTCAACAGTCCTAGTCTAGGGGAAGAGCATAAATTAATAAAAAGCACCTAAAAAAGTCTCCAAGTTTATTTGAGTATTACACTTCTTCACTTGAGTCTACAGAAGCGCTTTAACAGCGCATTGTCATTTTGTATTTGTTCAAGGATTTTACATTGCATTTATGGGAATTTTCATGTTAAATAAGAATCTCTTTTTTGGTTTTCTTATTGTTTTTTTACTGCCCATGGATGAAGTTTTTAGTCATATAAAGATGCTAATCGAGCAAATGGAGTATTTTTCTTCTACTCATAATAATACTGTTGATTCTAGCCAATACTCTAAAGTGAATTTATCAGGGGAAAACACTGAGGATGCAATATATGAATTGATGAGAATCTATGAAAATAATTAACCTAATATTTGGCGTTTTTTTCTCATTTTCAATTTGTGCTGCTAATGTTGAAAATATTAGCGACTTAAAAAAAAGCACAGAATCAAAGATTGACGCTATATTTGCGCCAATGAACAATGGTTCACAGCCTGGCTGTGCTGTAGGCGTATTCGATAAAGGTGGTGTAGTTTACGCTAAAGGATTTGGTCTTGCCAATTTAGAGTTTGAAGTTCCTATCACGCCCGATACTATTTTTGATATTGCGTCTACATCAAAACAATTTACTGCTACCTCTGTGTTAATGTTGAATAAGCAAGGATTACTTTCTTTAAAGGATCCTGTTCGAAAGTACATTCCGGAATTGCCCTCAGTAACTGCAGATATCACTATTGAACATCTACTCCATCATACAAGTGGAATTAGAGATTATATTCGGTTGTTTTGGTATAACAAAAAAAGTATTAGTGATCTCGTTAAAAAAGAAGATATTTTAAAAATAATCGTTCAAGAGCAATATGTGGACTTCAAGTCAGGACAAAAATATGTGTACAGTAATTCAGGTTACTTTTTACTAGCATTAATTGTTGAACGAGTGTCTGGAATACCATTTAGTAGATTTGTTCAACAAAGAATTTTTACCAAGTTGGGTATGGATAAAAGCGCCGTTATTGAAGACCCTCGTGTTGTCATCGCTAACAGGGCAAATGCGTACAAAATGAAGAAAAATAACGCTTATTATAAAGATCAGTCTGATTGGTATTCTGTGGGAGATGGTGGGGTGTTTACCTCAATTAATGAGATTGCTAAGTGGGAAAAAAATGCTTTTCATCCAATAACTGAATTTACGGAAATCAATCAACAATTATTAAAAAAAGGACAATTAAATAACGGTAAGCAAATTAGGTATGCTAGAGGCCTGAAACATGGCCGTTATGAAGGATATGATACCATAAGGCATAATGGGTGGTGGGCCGGATATAAAACCCAATTATTACGTATTCCAGAGTTACAAGTTTCTACAGCTGTGTTTTGTAATTTTGAATCAGCAAATCCAGTAAGATATGCGCTTGAAATCTTTGATGTGCTATTTGCAGATATTTATCAGAAAGCAGAGGAAGATTCGTAACTTGGGGTGATTACTTTTGCTATTTCTTGCACTACAGAAGGCCCCTGTCGATCAATAAAGAAGTGATCACCATCGAACATAGTAGGTTCACCGCTAGATTCAAAAAACTGGAACCAAGATTTATATTCAGAGTGAGTAATTGCATCTTCTAGGCCTCCAAATACAAAAGCTCGAATAGGAAATTTACATTTCATATTAAATCTATAAGTGTCTGCTATTTGAAAATCAGCGCGAATGATAGGCAATATTAGCTGCATTAACTCGTCATTCTTTAGGATCTCGTTTGGAGTTCCACTTAGTTTTCTTAGCTCTTCTTTAAATTCATGTTCAGGAAGGTCAAAACTTGTCTTTTCTCTAGGGGCTTGATGAGGACCTTTGCTTCCTGAAGCAAAGAAATTTTGCGGTAATGGCAGTTTTCTTTGATGCAACTGATTAATAAGCTCAAACCCCACTCGACTTCCTAGACTATGACCAATAATAGTATAAGGTTTATCGATAAAAAGAGTAAAGTGGGCAAGCAAATTTGCGACTAAATCATGCATAGTCGTATATCGAGATTCGTTAAGTCTAGCGCCTCTCCCTGGTGGCTGAATAATGACAAGTTCAACATTCTCGGGTAAATACTTAGTCCAGTTATAGTAGGTTTGGTTTCCTCCTCCTGCATAGGGAAAACAGAATAATCTGTGTTTTGCATTAGGCTTTGGACACGGAAACAATAACCATTTTGAAATCAAAATTACCTCGGTTCAATAATTTGTTTTGAGATTGGTGCAGAAAAAAAAGGAAAAGATAAAGCACTAACGCTTTATCTTATACCGTAATAAAGGAAACTGTTAACTGTAGGCATCAGACAGCTCTTTACTATTTTTCCAATGATCGATTATACGATTTATGTCTTTAGTGATGGATTCACCTTGAAGAGGTGGTGTTGTTTTTCTGTATGCACCTATGACGTGATACTTAATAAGTTCTTGGTCAAAAGCGTATTGATCGTCAATAACGGCTTTACCACTACCATACTTTTTCACCAACTCTTGTGCAGAAACTATGTTTCTCTTACCTACTGACTCAGGTAATTCTTCATTGTCGTCAAGTTTTTCTAATAGTTCTGTTACCCTTCTCTTGAAGCCACAGCCAATAAGATTCACAAATAGGTGTCGAGCGAAAGATTCAAAGTTTCTTTCATTGGTGAGTCGTTGCCAGTACTCATCTTTACTTTGATCAAAGGACATAAAGTAATTGGCCGACACACTATCGGTTAATGAAGTAATTTGGTGAGCCCAAAACGCTGGGATATAAATCATGTCTCCTTCATCAAGTATAATATCGTAATATGGAGCGTCTTTGATTTTCGGGTGTGCATTTATCGATTCTTGATCGTCTAAGTCAACAGGAGACTGAATAGCGTACCCTTGGTTCAGATTGTAATATAAGCAGTTGTCATGTTCATTGGAAAACAAGCGTACTCTTTTTTTGCCGGTTACCATGAATATTAGGTTGTCCGCTGCATCTGAGTGATTAAACTCATAGTGGCCTTTCGGGCCTAACCAAAGCGCAGGGCCTCTTACTATATTATCAGTGATCATCACGTTTTTTAGATCTTCAAACAAGCTGTTGTTTTCATCGTCCTGATCAATGAGGCCTTTGTTCATTACCGTAACGTAGTACTGATGTCTTTTGTCGTAATCTGGAGAAGACGGGTAGTAATAGCGTTCAATAAAGTCAGCTGGCATTGGCACATAATTATGCACAATTTTGCCTAGTCGATAATCTGTTTTATCTTTTATATCACGCATATGGAAATTAGGCTTGATAGCTTTGAAATAAGCATTCATACCTTCCCAGTCCCACTTTTTATTGTCAAACTTATTTTTAAATGCCTGTCTAAATACCACGGCTTTGCCTGGAGTGTAATACTCTTCAGCAAACTTCTTGCAAAGCTCTTCCGAGAAATCTTCATTAAACTCATCCAGGCTGAGTTTGTTGGTTAATATATCCATAACAATTCCTTTATTTTTATAATTTGTTAATAAAGAAGTTTTTTGTAGAGGTAGTAGTAAACTGGCACAGTATTAGTGATTATTTCAGCATTAACTGATAGTCCAGGAGCTAGGTTCATTTCCGGTGAAAAGTGTTCAATTTTTATTTGTGTCTCTACGAAACCATCCATAACGGATTTGGTTTTTTGAACTGAACCTGTGATATAGCCATAATCTAGGTAGGTGTATGCATCTAAGGTAATTTGCACTTTTTGACCTGACTTAACATATTTAAGGTCAGACTCTTGGATTTTACCTATCGTATAAAAAACATTTTCCTGAGGCACTATTTCTAGTACGCGCTGTCCCTTTGGTATGATATTCCCTAATTCCTCATCGAAATTATTTAGTAGCATTCCAGAAAAAGGGGCTTTGATAACTAACCCATCGATGACTAAATTTAACGATTCTTGTTCTATTTTTAGCGTTGCATTTGTGTTACGAGTTTTACTGATTTCATTTTCGATGTTGTTTATTTTTATTCTGATTGAACCAAGTTGTTGCATTGATTTCACCGAATAAAGATGTTCTAGTTCAAGTCTTTCAATGGTATTTTTTAGTGCATTTATTTCTTTTTCTGTATCACTAACATTGACGTTGTAGCGAATTACACGTTCTTTAATTCGGTTGTAGTAAGACACCGATACATGGGAATTTTGTACAGAATTCTTAACCCCTTCAAGTATTTCACTTTCTCTTCTTCGCAAATCTAACAAGCTCGCCAGATGATTCTGAACATTTTCCAGCAGTATTTTGTTTTCTTCTATTTCTCGTGAAAGTAATTTGTGCTCTTTTTCATGAATAATTTCAGATGTACCCAGCTCGTCTTTGAGGAGTTGTTTTTGACTTTCAAGAGAACTAATCAGCTCCTCCCCAAGTGCTAACGTAGCGATATTGGACTCAAGCTTTGCCTGTAAAACATTACTTGAAAGGTTTGCTACAATATCGCCTTTATTAATAATTGAGCCGTCTTCGACTTCTAACTGGTAACTATTCAATTCTTCTGGGGCATAGTAGATAAAATCAGGAACGCTTGTTGCCAAGCGTGCGTCAGTCAAAACAGCGGTTTCTTTGATTTGATAAAAAAGTAATATTGGTATTACAGAGATTACAAGTGCCAAGATGATTGTTTTAAAAACTCGATATTTATTGCCCCAGACGCGTTTTAGGTTTACTTCATTGTTATCTATGAACTCCACAAAAGTCGGCGATTGTTTAGTCTTACGTGTCGCAGAAATAACCATTTTTGCCACCTTTATTCACTTTCTGTTTTCATAGGTTGAACTCGTTCAAAATCATTGCTGCGAACATCAAATACTGCAGTAGGGAACAATACTCTTGGTTTTTGGTGTGTGGTAAACAGGACAATTTTGTCTTTTATATCTGCAATCATTTGTTCTGCGGCAACGCGCCTATTGATATCCATGCCTCTAAATATTTCATCAAAAATAAGAATTTGTTTTTCGGAAAAATAAACTCTGAGGAAAAAGATAGTTTGCTTCTGCCCTTCAGACAGTTGTATGCCAGAGGTTCCACCTAACTTGGTATTCCAACCTTTGGGAAGAGACTCGATAAACCCTTTTGATTCTAACAACTCTAAAGCGGTAGTCAGAGCATCAATTTTTTCTGGACGTCCAAGAAATATGTTAAATAGTACAGAACCTTCAAAAATCACATCTCCTGGTCCTGTATAAGAGGTAAGCTCACTCATTTCGTTCGTATTACTAACCGCTCGATTATTGACGTAAAGAGTGCCAGAAGAAGACTTAGTCATTCCTGATAAGTACAAACAAAAGGTTGTTTTTCCTGCGCCCACCGCTCCTTTCACATGTACAATATCTTGACGATAAAAAGTTGCTGAAGGAAAACTTAACTCCTTGTTACTTGACACTTTTATTTTTACTGAGCTAACACCAATGCTGTTTAGTTTTTGTTCGCTTAATTTGTTTTTACCTGCCGTATATTCGAAATCTTTACTGTCTTTGAGGAAGTCATAGATTCTGCGAACTTGCACACCTTGTCTTTGTAGCTCAACTAAAGAAGTAAAAATTTGAGAAATAAATTTAAATATACGATCAGATAAAGCTAATACGGTTACGATTTTACCAATTGTTGTATTTAATCCAGTAAACATCAGATACACGAGTAAACATCTAACAGTATTCAAAGCAATAAATTGTATCGTGGCGACAAAGGCTTGCAGTTTTATTCTAAAAAAGTGAAGTTTGTTTTCTAGGTTTAGATATTGGATAAGGTTTTTAGCTGAGGTTTGATAATAATGCTCAGTAAGTCCTGATGTTTTTATTGACTGAATATTTTCGATAATAAAAGAGGCGTTTGTGAGGAAGTTAGAGCGTTTGTTGAATCTTTCTTCTTCTGTTACTTTTACGAAATTGGATGTGACTCTGTATGTTAAAAACAAAATCACAGATGAGACCATAACAACAAGAAACGCTTGCCAAGAAATGATTAAAATAACCAAAGAACAGCACAACATTGCAAGTAAATTAGACCAAAATTGAACAAAGAAAGTAACTAAATAATTTTTTACACTTTGCGTCTCATACATTCTTTGAATTAATTCACCTTTTTTATATGAATGTATGCTATCAACACTGCTGTAAATTAGCTTATTGAGCATTTCGAGCAGAAGTTTGACATTCAAATACTTAAAAAGAATGCCATTTATAACACCACTAAAATACGTTAGCCCAACTCTAAGGCTATCGTAAATCACGAAAAATAGAATAAAGATATAAAGTGCTTTGAGTTCACCATTTGGAATGACGCTATCAATTAAATATTGAACAAATAAAACTGCGAAGGAAGTTAATACAATAGCGCTAACACTAACTAAAAGGAGGTTGTAAATCAGTGGTTTGGCTTTTGGGTTGTTGATTAATATCTTCTTAATCACGGTACTTCTCAACGAATAATTCCTTTAATCGGGCAGCCATGCTACCAGAAAGATTTTGTTTTTGATAGAGGAAATTGGTGCACATTTTGTGTTGGGTAAATGTGTTTTTCAAGTTACACTGTTTCGATATTGTTACTGTTGTACTTAGTTGGCAATGTTCTTTTTTTGTTGTTTTAGTGTTAGTACGCAGTATTTGGATGCAATTGCCGTCTTTTTTGGTGGGTGAGTTAAACGAATTGATGCCTACATCTGTGTTTATTTATCATCATAGTGTGGGTGGTTGTTGATTATTGTAATAAACTTATAACACGGATGGCATAGACGTTGAAAAGAGTTGGACTGACACTTGCCCAGCAAGACATTTATTTTGATCTCCAGAAACACCCTCAAAGTTCGCAATATAATGTAGGAGGATATTTAGACCTTTTATCTGTTGATATTGACAAACTTAGGTCTGCACAGAAATCGCTTGTTGAATCTGAAGAAGTGTTTGGGTTGCGTATTCAAACTGATGAGGATGGAGTATATACGTCTGTTACCAAAGATCGTAATGACAGTCTTCCTCTGTGGGACTTTTCTTTTCACCATGACCCTGAAAAAGAAGTATTAGCTTGGATCAGAAGTAAGCAGTTAGTTCCTTTTGAATATGAAAATGTACAACTTGTCACCGCTCATCTGGTGAAACTAAGTGATGAGAGGTATTGGTATGTCGGCTTTGCCCATCACTTGGCTTTAGATGGGTGGGGGGTATCTAACTGGGTGACGCGTCTCAATGAAATATACGATGGTGAGGTGCCTACTTCAGCAGATTACACTCTGGCAGATGTCATTGATGAAGAGCAAAAGTATTTAGACAGTAGTCGCTACGAAAAAGATAAAGCGTATTGGGCTGCTAATTTAAACTGGCAAGATGTTAAGTTTTTACCGAAGAACTATGAACAACACAAACAGGAGCGTGAGGTACTAGGAAGCAATATCCTGCCAGTTAGTCATGAAAGACACTGTCAAATAGTGACACTTGCAAAAAACTTAAATGTCAGTATCGCACATCACTATATTGCGGCTTTTTTCTGTTTTTTTTCTAGGGTGTACGATCGCAGAGCTCTCGTCTTTGGCGTACCTATTCACAATCGAAAAACTCCAGCACAAAAATCTATGTTGAGTACTTTTTTGAGCATTGCACCTTTAGCGATAAATTTCGATGAAAAAGACAGTTTTGCCGATGTAACAGAAAAAGTGCTAATTAAACAAAAGAAGCAATTCCGTCATCAAAGGTATCCTTTCGGACATTTGTTACGTGATGTTGGTGAAGCAGGTAACGATGATTCGCCGTTTGATGTGATTATTAACTATTTAAAGCTAGAGTCGCAGCAACACTTTGAGCACAAAACTGACCTAGTTTATTTAACTAACGATAATGACCCAACGCCCCTAAATATAACGGTTTGGGAATATGGTGATGAGCCTAACGTTGAAATTAAATTTGATTATAACCAATCTTATTTCTGCGACCAAGAAATTGCATTATTGATACAGAGATTTGAACATTTTTGGAAGCAGTTGTTGGCATCTCCAAGTCGTGCTATTGCTGAATTGCAAAAACTTCCTGAGGCTGAATTACAGTTATTAAACCAAATTAACGAATCAAATGGTAGTGTAGGCGAAGACTCCACAGTTGTTGAACTTTTTGAACAGCAAGCTAGGCAAGAGCCAGATAAAATAGCAGTTGTAGCACATTCACAGGAGATATCTTACAAAGCGTTAAATTTGGCTGCAAATCAGCTATCGAATTTAATGTTGCAGTTGTATGGTTTAGGGAATTACAAAGTTGGAATATGCATTGAACGAAGCAATCAATTAGTTATAGCTCTTCTAGCTGCGTTAAAAGCGAATTACTGCTACATCCCTATAGATCCAGAGCTTCCGGAAGAAAGAGTTCGTTATATGCTGAGTAATGCAGGAGCGAGAGCGATACTGACTACTCGAAAGCAGCAAAAACGATTTGCCAAAACTGAAATGCCATTGTTAGTCATCGACGACTATGCCACAGAAAATGATATTTCAAACCAATCGACAGCAAATGTTGTATCTAATGAACACTATTCAGAACGAAATTTAGCTTATATCACTTATACGTCTGGCTCGACTGGGAAACCTAAAGGCGTTGAAATAAGTAATCAAGCTTTTTATCACTTCATACAAGCATCACACTCAGTTTTGGCGAGTTATGCAACTAAAAATTGGTTGGCGTTAACTACGATTTCGTTTGACATTGCCATGCTCGAAATTTTCTTGCCTCTGCTTTCAGGTGGCACGGTACACATGCTTGCCAGTGAAATGGCAAAGGATGCTAATGCTCTGACTGAATACATTGATGAGAATCAAATTGAAGTGTTACAAGCAACGCCGACAGGTTGGGAAGTTATCTGTAATAGCACTTGGACAGGAAGTCAGCGGTTATTATCTGTTTGTGGTGGTGAACAACTCAGAGCAGAGCTAGCCGCACAAATTAGGCGTATTTGTGGTCAAGGGGTGGTGCATTGTTACGGCCCAACAGAAGCGACTATTTGGTCTCACATGACACATCTTGCACCTGAGCAAGACAATGTAAGGATAGAGGGATTACTGCCAGGCTATCGCCAATTTGTCGTTAACGAGAAACTGGAGTTGCAACCCGTAGGTTGTGTCGGAGAATTGTTACTTGGTGGAACTGGCCTTGCGGAAGGATATGTTGGTAATAAACAGGCCAGCGAAGAGAGTTTTATAACTTTTTCTTCTGCTTCTAATGAAGTTGAAAGAGTATACCGAACAGGTGACATGGTAAGGGTAACTCACAGGGGACAGCTGGAGTTCATTGGCAGGAACGATAGTCAAGTTAAGATCCGAGGCCACCGCATAGAAACAGAAGAAGTTGAAAATGCGCTGTTGAAACTAAATTTTGTCAGAAGTGCAGCCATTATCGTTGAATATGCAACATCTGGTCAAAAGAGCTTGATTGGTTTTGTTACTGTTGAAAATTCTCAATTATCGGATTTGGAACCTAGTGAGATTCCTGAGCTTGTACGAGAACAGCTGACATTAAGTTTACCTACTTACATGATCCCCAAAAATGTTATTGTACTCAAAGAAATGCCACTGACGGCAAATAACAAACTGAATCGAAAAGAGTTGGCAAATTTAGTGACAATCAGTGTTAGCAAAGAAGCTTACACAGAGCCAAAAACTGAATTGCAAAGTAAGTTGTGTAGATTATGGGCTGAACTGCTTCAAAAAGAGCAGATAGGTATCCTAGATAACTTTTTTGAACTCGGAGGCGACTCCTTGCTTGCTGCAAAGTTAGCAGTAGAGATAAACAGTCGTTTTGGACTTAATGTTCCCGGTTCACTTGTTTTTAAACATGCCACTATTGAGTCTTATAGCTTCGCAGCAGCGAAACTAGCATCGCGACCCAACCGACAGCCGATTGAATTAGTTTCTAGAACAACGCCTCAGCGCTTATCTTTTGCTCAGCAATCACTTTTTATCTTACAAACTTCGAATAGTAATAGCGCTAATTACAACATGGTTAACTGTGTGCGATTACGCGGTTTGGTTAATATTGAATTGTTCCAATCTACACTGAAACAGCTAGTAGAAAAACACCAAGTATTAAGCAGTACAATTACTGAAATAAATGGTGCTTATTATCTGGCTTGTGAGGGATATCGTTCAGAGGTATTTGATGTCGTAGATTTACGCAATACTTCCTTTGGTGAGCAGCAACGACGCTTGTCAACACTACTGTATGAAGAAGCTAACCAAGCATTTAATTTACAAAAACAGTTACCGATTAGGGCTAGCTTGTATTTATTGGATGAAACAACATCAGTTGCTTTGTTTAAAGTTCATCATATTGCTTCTGATGGTTGGTCTAACGACTTGTTATTGCAACAATTCTGCGATAGCTATAACAGTGGTGGAGCAAATGATAATTGGTTAGAAAAACAGACTTTACAGTATATTGACTTTGCAGCTTGGCAAAGACAATGGTGTCAGCGGGAGGAGGCGGGGGCATGTACTCTATTTTGGCAGAACTATTTAACCGGAGCTGGAGAGCAGCACGCATTACCAGTTTTGCAACCGGAGCGAGCTACCCTAAGAAATGTTGCCCCAGAGCAACTGACAACAAGTTTAAATCATCGTTTAACTAAATCGCTGAAGGAACTAAGTAAACAGCATAGCGTAACGCTATTTTCCTTGTTAGAGACTACTTTTGCATTATTGGTTTGTAGATTAAGCAATGAAAGTGACATTGTCATAGGAACACCTGTTAGCAATAGACCTGCAGAGTTACATGATGTCGTCGGTTTGTTTGCCAATAGTCTCCCGATTCGCACTCAAGTACGTCAGGATGATGACTTTTCAACTTTATTGTTACGTAATTCATCGTCTATTAAAGATGCAATTCAGCACGGAACTTTGCCATTTGAAGAAATAGTAAGAGCTACGTCGAAACGACATAGCATTGAGCAACATCCGCTATTTCAATTATTTTTCACTTTTCAGCAAAAAACTGAACAATTTAAACTCAATGGACTGGAAGTTTCTGAACAGGCTATTTCACACAATTTATTGAAGTTTGAATTGGAACTTCACGCTTTTGAGAGCTCTACTGCGACAAAAGTTAGTACTACTAAGGAGATTGAGCTTGTTTGGCGATTTGATAGCAATCTTTTCAGTACTGAGTTTATCGATCAACTGACGAAATCTTACCAATTGTTATTGCAAGGGATAGTTGATGGTAAGCATGACAATGTTTGGCAGTTGCCAATAGCTAGAGCTGAAAGTGTTATGCTAAAAGGAGAGTTAAAACCGCACCCGCCTCATGAGCAATACAAAGCTATCCATACTTTAATTAGTGAACAGGCTCAGCAAACTCCCGACCACCCAGCTATTTATTTTAATGGTAGCGTCTTGAGTTATTCTGAGCTAAACACTCAGGTTAATAAATTGGCTAACTACCTTATCGATAGAGGAGTTGTGTCTCAGGATATTGTCGCAGTTTTTCTCCCTCGTTCAACTGAAATGATAGTATCAATTTTGGCCATATTAAAATCTGGTGCAGCGTTTTTACCTATTGATATCTCATCGCCATCAAATCGACTTAAACATATTTTGGATGATGCTTGTGCCAAGCATATATTAATCCAGCGAACTACAGTCAATTCGTTATCTCTGGACTTCTTTGGTAATAAAGAATTGATACATTTAGATTGCCCTAAAGTGGTTCACGATATTAACAAATGCGCTGATATTACCCCTGAAATTGAGTCATTTACACAACACAACCTGGCTTACGTTATTTATACCTCTGGCACAACAGGAACTCCAAAAGGTGTAGCGATTGAGCACCTTAGCTTGTCTAATTTGGTAGTTGCACAACATCCTATGTTTAAGAACAGGCTTTCTAGTCGAGTATTGCAGTTTGCAGCAATTTCTTTTGATGCAGCTGTTTCGGAGTGGGCTACAACTCTTACTCAGGGAGCTACTCTCTACGTTATTGAACCAAATCTGACCAAAGATCCTAAGGCATTGGGAACATTTATTTTAGAGCATGGAATAACTTGTACTACTTTGCCACCGAGTCTTGCTCCACTTTTATCGGATGATGCGTTAAACCAACTTTCAGTGCTTACACTTGCTGGAGAAAAGCCTAACTCTACATTTTTACAATACGCCAGCAAATTCTCTAATTTGAGTATTTATAATGCTTATGGGCCAACCGAAGCGACGGTTTGTACCACCTTTAAAGAGCTAACAAAAGGTGAGTATTCGAATAATCCTAGTATTGGAAAACCAGTGGCGAATACTTCACTTCTAGTATTGAACTCTCATCTTCAACCACAACCACAGGGCATATCAGGTGAGTTGTTTATTAGTGGTGTGGGTTTATCTAGAGGGTATTTAGGACAGCCTCAATTAACTGAAGAAAAATTCATTGAACTCCCTTGGAATGCTTACGGTTGCAATCGATGGTACCGCACTGGAGATCTGGTCCGAGTTAATGGTGAACAGGAGCTTGAGTTTATTAACCGTGTCGATAGCCAGATTAATCTTAGAGGTTACAGAATCGAACCTTCAGAAGTGGTAGAGCAATTATTACGTTTGCCTGAAATAGAAGACAGTGTTGTTTTACTTTCGTCTTCGCTAGAAACTCAAGAAGAAAAAGTATTGGTTGCTTATGTTGTATGTCATTGTAGCGAAGAAGAACAAAACTCTTTGTTACAGGTTTGGCTGGACGCTCTTAGTGTTCATTTACCTGAGTATATGATCCCTAGACATTTTGTTTTTCTTTCTCAACTACCACTTAATGTAAATGGAAAAGTCGATCAAGAAGCGCTCTTAGAAAATAGAAACTTCACTTTGATACGCAATGAATATGTTGTACCTGATAATCAGATTGAAGATGAAATTTGCACGGTGTGGGCGGATGTTCTTAAGGTTAGTCAGGTAGGGGCATCTGACAACTTTTTCTCCATGGGGGGAAGTTCTTTAGATGCCATGAAGGCTGCGGGGCTGCTCGAAAAGCGAATCAAAAAAGAGGTTTCAATTAGAGACATTCTTGAGACGAGAAGTGTTAGAAGTTTGGCTCAACGAATATCTTCTTCTGCTTTCAGTATATTAAACAAAATAGAGCCAAGAGAAGACCAGCAGCAAGAAGCGCCTCTATCTTATGCTCAACAACGTTTGTGGCTGCTAGATCAAATGGATGAAGTAGGCGACAGATATAATATTGCTACTGCCTTAAAGTTATCAGGTAAGTTGGATGTTGATGGAGTTCATTATGCGTTGACACAAATCGTAGAGCGTCATCAAGTGCTGCGCACTTATATTGTCGCGGAAGGCGACCAAGTGAAGCAACGCAGCCATGACAGTGAGCGCTTTTCAGTAAGCCAGAGCGATTTAAGTGCTTTGCCTTTGGACGAGCAAGAACTCCGTTTACAAGTGCTTATGGCAGAAGAGTCTGCGCGAAGTTTTGACTTGTCAGCAGACTTGATGATACGAGCTCGTTTATATCGCTTGTCAGCTCAAGAGTATGTGCTGCAAGTAACCATGCACCACATAGCGTCAGATGGTTGGTCGATGAAGATATTGGTCGATGAATTCCGACATTTTTACGCTCAATCAGAACGAACGGATAAAGCAGCGGCCCTATCATTGCAGTACGCTGATTATGCGAAATGGCAACGTGACTGGTTGCAAGGAGACGTACTGTTAAGACACCAAAACTATTGGCAACAACAGCTTTCTGACCTACCAACAGAGCATGGCCTAGCGCTTGATTTCCCACGCCCTAAAAAGCAAAGCAGCAACGGAGGTTGTTACCGAGACCAGATTTATGTCACGACAGGAGACGCATTACAGGCGTTGTGTCGTCGTCACGATGCCACACTGTTTATGGGGCTGCACACCGTATTTAGTGTGTTGTTAAGTCGCTACAGCCAGGAGTTGGATATTGTTGTCGGCAGTCCAGTTGCCAATCGTGAACAATCGGAAGTCGCAGAGCTCATTGGCTTTTTTGTGAATACTTTGGTGTTGCGTAGTGATCTTTCAGGAGAGCCTGATTTTGTGTCATTACTGGAGCGTAACCGTCGTGTGCTGCTGGATGCGTATGAACACCAGCAAATGCCGTTTGAGCAACTGGTAGAGTTGTTACAGCCTGAGCGCAGTTTAAGCCACAGTCCGTTATTTCAGGTGATGTTGATCTTACAAAATAATGATTCAGCAGAGCTGTCTTTACCAGAGGTTGAAGTGACGACACTGGAGCCTTTGTTGAATGTAGCGAAATATGACCTGACTTTGGTTGTAGAGGAAAGCGAACAAGGGCTAAGGCTAAATTGGGAATACAGCAAGGATGTGTTTACTGAGGCAACGATAACGCGAATGGCAGGTCATTATAAGCAATTGTTGGCGTCGTTGTTGGCTTACCCGAGTGAGAATGTGTTTGACGTTGAGATGTTAACACCGAGTGAACAAGCGGCGAGATACGACGCATTATTACCAGTGGAGCTTTCGGGGTTTTCAGATGTTTACTCTTTATTTTCAGAGCAAGTGCAAAGCAATCCGGATGCGGTAGCGCTTTGGCATAGAGGCGACTCGCTGAGCTACAGTGAGTTGGATAAGCAAGCGAAGAGTTTGGCGGTTTACCTACGAGAGGAGCATGAGGTTTCAGTAGGGGAAAGGGTAGGTGTATTTATACCTCGTTCCTTTGACACAGTGGTGGTGATATTGGGGCTGTTTAAGGCAGGCCTTGTTTATGTTCCGCTGGATGAAAGTGCGCCAGATAGTAGGCTGAATTATCAACTTGAAGATGCTGGGGTGAAGACGGTGTTGACGGACAGCAGTTTGTTAGCACGATTGCCTTTGGAAGTAAGAGGGATTTGTCTGGATGAAGAGACGGTAAAACGGGCAGTGATGGCGCCACAGGGGGTGTTAGAAGAAAAGGATTGGCCGTTACTCACAGCAGAGAGTCTGGCTTATATCATTTATACGTCAGGTTCAACAGGGCAGCCTAAGGGAGTGATGGTAGAGCATGGTCAGTTGAGCAATGTACTGAGTTCGGTAGAAGATGTGTTATCGATGTCAGCGACAGATAGATTAACGAATTTGGCATCGAGTGGGTTTGATATTTCGCTGTTGGAGCAATTGTTACCTTTATTATCAGGAGGGTCAGTGCAATTGCAGAGCAGTGCAGAAGTTCGAGATGTAGGACAACTGGTTAGAGAGATGCAACAGGTGAGTGTGTTGCATGCGGTACCAAGCTTGATGCGAGCTTGGTTAAATGAGGTAGAGCGACAGAGAGTCGATTATCCACAGTTGCGGTGTTTGTTGGTTGGGGGAGAGGCCGTGCCGAAAACCCTAGTTCAGGATGTGCGAGCGTATTTTCCGGATGTTCGCTTAGTGGAATTTTACGGTCCGACAGAGAATACGATTATTAGTACGTATCACGATAAAACGCAGATGCAATCGTCGATGCACTGTATTGGTAGAACATTTAGGCACGTACAAAGCTGTGTCGTTGATGGTAATGGTCGTTTAGCGACACCTGGTTCAGTGGGAGAGTTGTACTTAGGTGGTGGAAGTGTGAGTCGAGGGTACTTACACCGCCCCGAGTTGACAGAAGAGCGATTTATTAATTGTGACTTTTTAGGGCAAGGTGAGAGTCGTTATTATCGAACAGGCGATTTGGTGCGGTTGTTGCCAGATGGGACATTGGAATATGTAGGTCGTAATGACCAGCAGGTTAAAATACGAGGTTATCGTGTTGAGTTAGGTGAGATAGAAGAGAAACTACTTGAGTGCACAGGGGTAAAAGAAGCAGTAGTTAGAGCGCAAGATGTATCAGGGCAAGGAAATACATTGGTGGCGTATGTGACTTTGCTGGAGGAAGAAGGTTCGAGTAGGGGAGCAGAAGATAGGTTAAGGCAGTCATTATCATCGGTGTTACCAACGTATATGTTGCCAGCGCATTATGTGATGATGGCTCAATTACCGCGTAATGAAAATGGCAAATTAAGATTATCTGAGCTACCAGCGCCTGAATTGAAGGGAGAAGAAGGAGAGTATGTAGCGCCAGAGAGTGAGCTTGAGCAATGTTTGAGCAAGGTGTGGTCAAATGTGTTGGGTGTTGAAAAGGTAGGATTGAATGACAACTTCTTTACACTAGGCGGGCATTCGTTATTAGTTGTAGAAGCCATCTCGGCGTTAAAAGAATTAGGCGTAGAGGTATCTGTAGCAGAGTTTTTTGGTGCTGAAACGTTAAGTGGCTTAGCACAAAAAATCGACACTAGTAGCAAAGGTCTTATCAAACCAAAGCACAAGATATTGAGTGATAAGTCTGTTTCGGTAGACGAAAAACAAATTGCTCCGGTTAATTTAAATGAAGAGGAAGTCAAGTCTATAGCAGATAAAATCGGATGCGAAACAGAACAAATAGAAACAATTCTTCCTCTAAGTTCTATTCAAGAAGGCATTCTTTATCATCACTTGTTAAATCCACAAGAGGATATGTATGTGATCCCTGCACTTTTTAAACTGGATAGAAATGTAAGATTGCCCCAGTTTGTCAATGTATTAAATCAAGTTATCCAACGTCATGATGCCCTGAGAACTGTATTTATATGGCAAGGATTAGACTCTCCAAAGCAAATTGTCTTGCGAGAGGCAAAGATAAAACCTGTAAGCATATCTCTGACGGGGCATGGTAGTCCAATTAGCCAATTAAAAGCGAAGTGTAACAAACAGAGTTGTCTTAAAGAGCTTAGCCAAGCACCGCTGTTGGAACTATTTACATGTGAAACCGAAGAAGGTGATTTTGTTTTAATTAACATGCATCACTTAATTTCAGATCACATAGGGCTGGAAATTCTTCGTTCGGAAATTAATGCACTATTAGCCAATGCAAAATTGACATTGGTTCAGCCGACCCAGTTTAGTGACTTTATAACTCATAGCCACAACCACTCCCAAAAGAGACTGGCAGAGTACTTTTTTAAAGAAAATTTTGTGGATTTTTCAATAGCGTCAATGCCTTATGATATGACTCAAGTTAACTGGGATGATCTTGAGTCTAAAGTGACACGAGTAAAATTAACTGAATCGTTAAGTCAAAGTATTAGAAAAGCTTCAGCTTTGTTAATGATGAGCCCCGCAACATTGTTTCACAGCGCATTCGCTTTGGTGATTAGCAAGCTTTGTCAATCTGACGATGTTGTATTTGGAACGGTACAGTCTGGTCGACTTTCTGGTCTAAAAGGCGTAGAAAATATTATGGGCGTATTGATAAATACGCTACCTATTAGAATTAATCTCAGAGATCAAGATGTACTAGGATTACTTACCGAAACCAATGACTTTTTGAGAGAGCTTGTCGCTTTTGAACAAACTTCACTTGCTGAAATACAAAAGTTAAGTGGGATTGAGTCAGGCCAGCCACTGTTCACATGTTTAATGAACTATCGTCACTCTTCGACACAAGATAGTGCATTATCAGGTACTACCAATTACCTAGAGTTTATTCACTCTGTTGATAGAACAAATTACCCGGTAAACGTTAATGTGGATGACTTGGGTGAGCTATTTTCAGTCGAAGTACAAATAGACAGTGAATATAATGTAGAGCTCTTTGTGTCTTATCTGACTGAATCACTTATATTTATTAGTGACGCCTTGCATCGAGATATTTGTCGTCCAGTTGCTAATTTGGGACTTCTCTCTTCTCAAGAGCTGCTTTTACAGCACTCTTGGGCTGAAGGGGAAAAAGTTAAATTTAGCTCCGATAATTTGGTACTGCAATTTTTGGATCAAGTGCGGCGCAATGGAGAAAAAATAGCTGTACAAAGTGGAGATTTGCAGCTTACGTATCAACAACTCTACAGCCTGGCTATTCAGTTATCTGCCAGATTAAAAACTGAAGGTCGTTGCGGTAAAGGCGACCGTGTTGGTCTATGTTATGTACCTTCGATAGAAGGGCTAACATCAATTTGGGCAATTATATTATCAGGAGCAAGCTTTGTTCCATTAGATCCAGATTCGCCAACCACCAGATTAAATTACATTGTTGAAGACGCAGATTTAAAATGCATTATCACTGGGACTGACTTGCTAAGTTTATTCTCTGATTATCAATACAAGGTTGTGACTTTTGACTATACAAATCTGCCATTACAGCAGGTTGAGCCAAGTGTTGAGCAATTTGATAATGATAATAACGAAGAGTTTTTCTACCAACCAGCCTATATCTTGTTTACTTCTGGCTCCACTGGTAAACCTAAAGGTGTTGTTGTTCCTTGGCGGGGACTGCAAAACTATACAGAATTTGCAGCTCAAAATTACTATAGCAACTGTGAAAAGGCTGTTGTATCTGGTTCCTTGGCTTTTGATGCCACTATCACTTCAATATTTGCTCCTTTGTGTAGTGGTTCAACCTGCCAATTGTTGCCTCAACAGGGACTATTTGAAGCCTTATGCTCTGAGATAAGTGAAGCGACTCCTAAAGTTTTTAAGCTAACGCCAGCACATCTTAGTGTGGTTAATGATTTGTACTCACGGCAGTTTGGTTTCCCTTCAGTGGTATCGCAGCACGTATTTGTTGTGGGTGGTGATAAGTTAAATTCAGCCACGGTCAGAGAGCTAAAAAATATTTGCCCTATGGCAAGAGTGATTAATGAATATGGGCCTACTGAAACAACAGTTGGATGTTGTATTCATGAAATTAAAGAATTAACTGAACAAGTCTCAGAAATTGCCATAGGTAAGCCGATTCGAAATACCCAATTATATGTCTTAAATCAAGATCAAGAATTAATACCATTGGGGGCAACAGGTGAACTGTATATTGGTGGCCATGGTTTAGCTCATGGGTACTTAAATAGAGCAGTGTTGACTAATGAAAAGTTTATTACCCCTCCTGCTTCCGTAACAGAGCGGTTCGACACAGAAAATAACCTACTTTATCGAACTGGAGATTTGGTGAAATGGTTACCGAATGGTGAATTACAGTTCTTGGGCAGAAAGGATACTCAACTGAATCGAAATGGTTATAGGATAGAGGCGGGAGAAATTGAGTCGCAACTGGCAAAAGTGCCAGGGGTTATAAATAGTTTTGTATTACAAAGTGAATCGACTAACGCTGGAACTAGAATTGTTGCCTATTTTGTCGCGCATTCCGAACATATAGATAGCGTTCTGTTGACACAACATCTTGAACAAGTTCTGCCTGGATTTATGGTGCCAGACTTACTGATCAAAGTAGAGCACTTACCATTAACTACCAATGGCAAAGTTGACACAAAACGACTGCCTACTCCTGAAGTTATTGCCAACAATAAAGTTGTTATTCAACCAACATCAGAGATTGAAAAGACCTTGCATGAGATTTGGTGCGATGTACTCAGCACACAAAAAATTAGCTGTGACGATAACTTCTTTGACTTAGGTGGGCACTCGTTATTGGCTACTCGTGTAGTGGCCAAAGTGAATCATTACTTCAATCTTAGTTTGAGCTTAAAAGAAGTAATATCACAGCAAACTATTACAAAGCTTGGCAAATATATAGAACAAGAGAAGACGTTGCACAGCAGTCTTCTAACAAACGTTGAATTAGATAGTGAAGATGAAGAAGTATGGGAATTATAGATATTAGGGAAAGATTGCTTTGTATTGCAGAGTTGGGGATCAAACTTCAGGTTGCAGAAAATAAGCTTCGCCTTTCGGGAAATCTTCACGCACTTGATGAAGAAGCAAAGCAATTTATAAAACAAAATAAAAGCGCAATTATTGAGTTGATCAATAAGAAAAGTGAGCAGATTGTCAAAATAGAGCCAAGAGAAGACCAGCAACAAGAAGCGCCTCTATCTTATGCTCAACAACGTTTGTGGCTGCTAGATCAAATGGATGAAGTAGGCGACAGATATAATATTGCTACTGCCTTAAAGTTATCAGGTAAGTTGGATGTTGATGGAGTTCATTATGCGTTGACACAAATCGTAGAGCGTCATCAAGTGCTGCGCACTTATATTGTCGCGGAAGGCGACCAAGTGAAGCAACGCAGCCATGACAGTGAGCGCTTTTCAGTAAGCCAGAGCGATTTAAGTGCTTTGCCTTTGGACGAGCAAGAACTCCGTTTACAAGTGCTTATGGCAGAAGAGTCTGCGCGAAGTTTTGACTTGTCAGCAGACTTGATGATACGAGCTCGTTTATATCGCTTGTCAGCTCAAGAGTATGTGCTGCAAGTAACCATGCACCACATAGCGTCAGATGGTTGGTCGATGAAGATATTGGTCGATGAATTCCGACATTTTTACGCTCAATCAGAACGAACGGATAAAGCAGCGGCCCTATCATTGCAGTACGCTGATTATGCGAAATGGCAACGTGACTGGTTGCAAGGAGACGTACTGTTAAGACACCAAAACTATTGGCAACAACAGCTTTCTGACCTACCAACAGAGCATGGCCTAGCGCTTGATTTCCCACGCCCTAAAAAGCAAAGCAGCAACGGAGGTTGTTACCGAGACCAGATTTATGTCACGACAGGAGACGCATTACAGGCGTTGTGTCGTCGTCACGATGCCACACTGTTTATGGGGCTGCACACCGTATTTAGTGTGTTGTTAAGTCGCTACAGCCAGGAGTTGGATATTGTTGTCGGCAGTCCAGTTGCCAATCGTGAACAATCGGAAGTCGCAGAGCTCATTGGCTTTTTTGTGAATACTTTGGTGTTGCGTAGTGATCTTTCAGGAGAGCCTGATTTTGTGTCATTACTGGAGCGTAACCGTCGTGTGCTGCTGGATGCGTATGAACACCAGCAAATGCCGTTTGAGCAACTGGTAGAGTTGTTACAGCCTGAGCGCAGTTTAAGCCACAGTCCGTTATTTCAGGTGATGTTGATCTTACAAAATAATGATTCAGCAGAGCTGTCTTTACCAGAGGTTGAAGTGACGACACTGGAGCCTTTGTTGAATGTAGCGAAATATGACCTGACTTTGGTTGTAGAGGAAAGCGAACAAGGGCTAAGGCTAAATTGGGAATACAGCAAGGATGTGTTTACTGAGGCAACGATAACGCGAATGGCAGGTCATTATAAGCAATTGTTGGCGTCGTTGTTGGCTTACCCGAGTGAGAATGTGTTTGACGTTGAGATGTTAACACCGAGTGAACAAGCGGCGAGATACGACGCATTATTACCAGTGGAGCTTTCGGGGTTTTCAGATGTTTACTCTTTATTTTCAGAGCAAGTGCAAAGCAATCCGGATGCGGTAGCGCTTTGGCATAGAGGCGACTCGCTGAGCTACAGTGAGTTGGATAAGCAAGCGAAGAGTTTGGCGGTTTACCTACGAGAGGAGCATGAGGTTTCAGTAGGGGAAAGGGTAGGTGTATTTATACCTCGTTCCTTTGACACAGTGGTGGTGATATTGGGGCTGTTTAAGGCAGGCCTTGTTTATGTTCCGCTGGATGAAAGTGCGCCAGATAGTAGGCTGAATTATCAACTTGAAGATGCTGGGGTGAAGACGGTGTTGACGGACAGCAGTTTGTTAGCACGATTGCCTTTGGAAGTAAGAGGGATTTGTCTGGATGAAGAGACGGTAAAACGGGCAGTGATGGCGCCACAGGGGGTGTTAGAAGAAAAGGATTGGCCGTTACTCACAGCAGAGAGTCTGGCTTATATCATTTATACGTCAGGTTCAACAGGGCAGCCTAAGGGAGTGATGGTAGAGCATGGTCAGTTGAGCAATGTACTGAGTTCGGTAGAAGATGTGTTATCGATGTCAGCGACAGATAGATTAACGAATTTGGCATCGAGTGGGTTTGATATTTCGCTGTTGGAGCAATTGTTACCTTTATTATCAGGAGGGTCAGTGCAATTGCAGAGCAGTGCAGAAGTTCGAGATGTAGGACAACTGGTTAGAGAGATGCAACAGGTGAGTGTGTTGCATGCGGTACCAAGCTTGATGCGAGCTTGGTTAAATGAGGTAGAGCGACAGAGAGTCGATTATCCACAGTTGCGGTGTTTGTTGGTTGGGGGAGAGGCCGTGCCGAAAACCCTAGTTCAGGATGTGCGAGCGTATTTTCCGGATGTTCGCTTAGTGGAATTTTACGGTCCGACAGAGAATACGATTATTAGTACGTATCACGATAAAACGCAGATGCAATCGTCGATGCACTGTATTGGTAGAACATTTAGGCACGTACAAAGCTGTGTCGTTGATGGTAATGGTCGTTTAGCGACACCTGGTTCAGTGGGAGAGTTGTACTTAGGTGGTGGAAGTGTGAGTCGAGGGTACTTACACCGCCCCGAGTTGACAGAAGAGCGATTTATTAATTGTGACTTTTTAGGGCAAGGTGAGAGTCGTTATTATCGAACAGGCGATTTGGTGCGGTTGTTGCCAGATGGGACATTGGAATATGTAGGTCGTAATGACCAGCAGGTTAAAATACGAGGTTATCGTGTTGAGTTAGGTGAGATAGAAGAGAAACTACTTGAGTGCACAGGGGTAAAAGAAGCAGTAGTTAGAGCGCAAGATGTATCAGGGCAAGGAAATACATTGGTGGCGTATGTGACTTTGCTGGAGGAAGAAGGTTCGAGTAGGGGAGCAGAAGATAGGTTAAGGCAGTCATTATCATCGGTGTTACCAACGTATATGTTGCCAGCGCATTATGTGATGATGGCTCAATTACCGCGTAATGAAAATGGCAAATTAAGATTATCTGAGCTACCAGCGCCTGAATTGAAGGGAGAAGAAGGAGAGTATGTAGCGCCAGAGAGTGAGCTTGAGCAATGTTTGAGCAAGGTGTGGTCAAATGTGTTGGGTGTTGAAAAGGTAGGATTGAATGACAACTTCTTTACACTAGGCGGGCATTCGTTATTAGCCATTAAAGTGTGTAACCAACTAAAAGACTTACTGCAAATTGATATTCCTATCAATGTTATTTTCGAGAGTGACAGTCTAAAGACCACTGCGCAAGAGATAGCTCAAAAAAGCGAAGGCAGATCAGTACCTCTTGTTGTTCGACAAGACCAAACTTCTCTGGCTCCTGCATCATATGGACAAAGAAAACTTTGGTTAGCTGATAAAGTTGCTGAAACCAAATCTGGTTACAATATTACTGAAGCTCTACAACTAAGAGGAACACTCGATAAAGAAGCGTTAAAGCGTTCATTGGCAGTTATAACAGAACGTCACGAGCCATTGAGAAGTAACCTGATAACACAGGATGACTTGCCTTATATCAAGGTGAGCAAAACAATTGACCTGCCATATGAAGAAATTAGTGTAGAGAAACTCGATAGCGCAGAACAACAGCTACGAGTTAATGCAATCAGAACTGACTTGTCTCACAAACACTATAACTTGGCTGAAGATATACTCTTTGATGTGGTAGTTATTACCCTAAGCGAAGATTTACATGTATTAACTTTGAGCTTTCATCATGTGATCACCGATGAATGGTCTACTGATATATTGATCAAAGAGTTACAACAAATTTACGGTGGTTTAGTCAAAGCGCAAGCTACCGAATTTGAGCCCCTTAGTGTTTGTTATTCTGATTATGCAAGTTGGCACAATAACCTAGTTGAAAGCTCTAATTTAGATCTCTCTTACTGGGAAAACAAACTGGGTGACTTACCAGAGCTACATTCACTGCCTGTTGATAATGTCTGCCGTGCAAAGGATAAGTTAATATCGAAAGAAACTATTGTTACGGTTGAAGGCCCGACATCAGTAAATTTAAAGAAATTGATGAACAGCTTAGGCGTAACTGAGTTTGTATTTTTCCAATCCTTATTCAGCTTATTTATAGCTAGGATATCTGGCGAAAGCGACATTGTGATAGGGACACCAATATCCGGACGCATAGATTCAAAATTGGAAGCTATGGTAGGGATGTTCGTGAATACCCTAGTTATTAGAAACAATATTGATTTATCGGTTGGGTTTTTGGACTTTATCCAACACAACAAGCAAAACGTAATTGAAGCGTTTGAACATCAAAATGTGCCATTTGAAAAGCTGGTTGATCATATTAATCCAAACCGAATAGCAGGAAAACATCCACTCTTTCAGATAATGTTTGCAGTCAGACAAGAGCAGTCCGTTGATTTTTGTTTACCAGCTCTTAATGTGGAGAGGTTGGCCCCTGTTAGTAATGAATCGCTGTTTGACTTGTCTTTGAATGTGAGCACTAGCTCGGAAACTTTCAAGTTTGCTTGGGGTTATGACCCAAGCTTGTTTACTGAAGCTACGATAGCCAGCTTTGCTGGAGCCTTTTTGCAGTTGTTAGAAAGTGTGGGTAATAACTCCAATTTGCCGCTAAGTGTGATTGATATACTGCCGAGTGAGCAAAAAGACCGTATTATGGCGCGACAGCAAAATAACTTCAATGGAGTGGACGAGCAGCCAAAAACTATTGATTATTTCATTGTTAAATATGCAAATCTAGAGTCATCAGCAGTTGCATTGTCTTACCAAGAACAGACGCTCAATTATGCTGAACTAAATAATAAGGTGCAAAAGACGGCGCTTCAATTAAGCAGCAAAGGTGTCCGAAAAGGAGCAATTGTTGGCGTATCTGTTTTAGCTGCATTGGACAACACTATCTTGATGTTGGCATTGTTCAGATTAGGGGCTACTTATTTACCTTTAGACCAAGACTTCCCTCAAGACCGACTAGCGTATATGAGTCAAGATGCGGGAGTAACATTCTTGATTTCTGAGCCTCATTTTTCGCTCAAATTATCAGAGCAAAATATCATCCGATTGACCCCAACAGAATGTTTTAGTGATGATGTTACTTTGTCTGATGAGCTGCCGTTATTACCTCCGCAAGAACTCTTACATGAAACGGCTTATATTATTTATACATCTGGCTCTACCGGCCAGCCTAAAGGTGTTCCTATTAGTCAGTCGCAATTATTGAATTGTTTGGTTTCAGTGACGAAATCGTTAGATATTAAGCCTTCTGACATTATTGCGAACATTGCATCACCAGCCTTTGATATTGCAATACTGGAACAGATAATACCGCTAATTTCTGGTGCTACTTCACGATTGATTAATAGGCAAAAAAGAACAGATTTAAATTATCTAATTGATGCCACACAAGATGTAACTTGTTTGCATGCTGTACCTACTTTGATGGCTGAGTGGCTCCAAGCGACCAAGCAAAGACAAGATAGACCATACCAAAACCTACGATATTTATTTGTCGGCGGAGAGGAAGTTCCAAGAAAACTTATCACTGATTTGCAACAGTATTTTTCAAACTCTGAGTTAGTTGAGTTTTACGGCCCAACCGAAAACACCATTATTTCAACTTTTGATATTAAGTCTAGCTCGGAAAAATTGGTTAATAACTGCATAGGTAAAGCATTTGAGCACATAGAAACCTTTGTTGTTGACGAATATTTACAACCTGTACCTGAAGGAGTGGTAGGAGAATTACTGCTAGGTGGTAGAGCTTTAACGAATGGCTACATCAACCAAACGGAACAACAAGCCTGTAAATTTGTTTCTCTACCATGGTACTCAATGGCTAACAGATTTTACAAAACGGGCGATATGGTAAAACTTGATGCTGTCGGTAAGTTGCAGTTTATAGGTCGTAAAGATGAACAAATTAAGATCCGAGGCATCAGGGTTGAACTCACCGAAATAGAGCATTGTATAGAGCAGTTACCACTTGTAACAAAGGCCGTAGTAGTTAAGAGTGCAGTGGGAGAAAGCTTATCTGCATTTGTGCAGGCAGAAGAGCAATCGCCGCAAGATAATAAAATGAAGCTATTGGTGTTGAATCATATTACTGAGCACTTGCCTCATTATATGGTACCTAGAACAGTTGACTTTGTTACTGAGTTTCCAACTACTAGCACTGGTAAGCTAAATAGAAAGTTTCTTGCTAGTAAAAAAATGACTGCTGGTGACTCAGAAGAGTATGTAGCACCGAAAAATAAGTTACAGCAATGGCTTTGTTCTGCTTGTTGTCAATTGTTAGGCCTTGATCAGGTTAGCATTGACAGTAACTTTTTCGAAAGTGGTGGTAACTCTTTATTGGCAATGCGTTTTATCAATCAACTCCAAGAGCTGTTATCAACTCCTTTAAATACCAGAGTGATATTTGATTACCCAACGATAAGAATCTTATCTCAGGTATTATCGCAACAGTTTGCTGAGAAATTGATTGAGCTCGAGCTACTTAATCAAAATCTTGTTGTTGAGCAAATTAAACAATCCAGTATATCAACGATAGCACTAAGCGCTCCTGAAGCTTCTTCTTTACCAGAATTAGTGATCTCAGAGAATAAAGACGAAATTCCGCTGTCTTATGCTCAACAGCGCCTTTGGTTTATCGACAATTTGCAAGATGGCAGTGCACATTACCATATGCCTGCAGTCTTGCGGTTACAAGGCAAGCTTGATGTAGCAGCCCTAGGAAGAGCATTTAAAGAGATTGTTTGTCGTCATGAAGCGCTGAGAACTGTTATCAAAGATACAGATACTGGTACAAAACAAGTTATTCAGGAAGCAGACAATTTTGCGCTGACTTTCTATGATTTTACTGATTTGAGCGAGGAGCTCAGGAGTGTCAAGTTATCCAAGTTAGTTACTGAAAATGAGTATACAGCATTCGACTTGAGTCAAGACTATATGTTGCGAAGCTCTTTGGCTAAAGTTGGCGAGGATACCTATAAGCTGCTCTTTAATATGCATCACATTTCCTCTGATGGATGGTCTATGGGAGTACTAATCAGAGAGTTAGGCATTTTATACAATGCTTTTATTCAAAGTCAGGAGAGCCCCTTATCTGAGTTATTGGTGCAATATTCTGATTATTCTCATTGGCAAAAAGAATGGTTACAAGGGAAGTTGTTTGATCGACAACTCCAGTTCTGGCTAAAGCAGCTTGACAATATGCCGCTATTACACAATTTGCCACTCGATTACCCGAGACCAATGAAACAGGGGATTGCAGGAGAGCAATATTGTCAGTCTTTAGATCAAAACCTTGTGGCAAAGCTTAGTATTTTATGCAGTCGCTACGAAGTCACGACATTTATGTTGTTGCACAGTGTATTTGCACTGGTGCTTTCTCGTTTTAGTGGTGACAATGATGTGGTTGTAGGCTCGCCAGTTGCAGGACGAAATCACGAAGGTTTAGAGCCATTGATCGGCTTTTTCGTAAATAGCCTAGTAATGCGTACAAAGATAGATCCTAAAGACAGCTTTGAATCTTTGTTACTCAAGAACAAGTTGGAAAATATTGATGTATTTAATCATCAACACTTTCCTTTTGATTTACTTGTTGAAAAGTTAAGCCCAAATAGAAGTTTAAGCCACCATCCTTTATTTCAGATTGCATTTGCAGTACAGAGTAATGACTTACCAGAGTTGGCACTCAAAGATGTTGAGATTGATCTTGAATACGCGACAAATCGTTACAGTCGATTTGATATGGCTCTTAATGTTGTAGAGCAAGATGACAAGCTTGAATTGAATTGGTGTTTTAATCAGGAGTTGTTCGCGCAAGATACGATTTTTCGATTAGCAAAAGCATTTGAAACATTGGCGAATGAAATATGCCGAGATCCTAAGTTGAATGTTTATAAACTTATGCTGACCGACGAGCCAACAGCACCGCCACTTAGTTTGATAGAAAATAAGTGGGCTCCTCAATCGTGCATACATCAATTAATTGAAACACAAGTAGAAAAGGCTCCTGATAACGTCGCGTTAGTTTATGAGGACATTACTTATACTTATGACGAGGTTAATAAAAAAGCCAACCAACTGGCTAGACTACTTCGTAATGCCGGGGCAACCAATGACAGTGTGATTGCTCTATGTTTGGAACGTTCTGTAGAGATGGTCGTGGCTATTTTGGCTGTACTAAAATCTGGTGCCGCTTACTTGCCAATTGATCCAGAATACCCAGTAAAACGAATTAATACGATTTTGTATGATGCGAAACCTTTGCTCCTTATCAAGCACCATGATCTTTTCCACGGCGATGGTATTGCCGGGATGCAGCTTCTTGATTTAGACGATAAAGAAACTCAAGAGGGAATAAATAAACAATGTGATACGAACTTACAGCAAGTGAACTCAACTCCTGATGATTTGGTTTATGTTATCTACACCTCAGGTACAACTGGTACGCCGAAAGGAGTAATGGTTGAGCATAAAGCTTTGCTTAATCGCATAGACTGGATGCAACAGCAATATCAATTAGATAACAATGAAACTGTGTTACAAAAAACGCCTTACAGTTTTGATGTTTCAGCTTGGGAGTTTTTCTGGACCTTAAGTTATGGAGCTAAATTGGTTGTAGCAGAACCTGGAGGCCATAGAGATCCGGTTTATTTGTCTAATTTGATGGCACAAGCTGAAGTTTCTATCTGCCACTTTGTACCGTCAATGTTAAATGCTTATTTGACTGAAGAGGTAGCAACATTCCCTAAAAGCTTAAAACGTATTTTCTGTGGTGGTGAAACTCTCGACATCCGTGCAGTTGAGATGCTTGCTGAAGCAGCTCCATGGATTCAAGTTGACAACTTTTATGGACCTACGGAAGCTGCTATTGGCATCACTTGTTTTCCATGCTCAGAACTCAGCAAATATCGCACTATACCTATAGGTAAGCCTATTCAAAATGTTGAAGTACTGCTCTTGGGCGAAGAAGGGGGACCAAGTCCAGATGGTGCAATTGGTGAGCTTTATATCGGGGGCGCACCATTGGCGAGAGGTTACATCAATAATGTCGCTGAGACAGAGGCCAAATTTGTATGGCTTACTCACCCAGTCACAAAAATTAATACGCGATATTATCGAACGGGGGACAAAGTTCGCCGTTTGTTTGATGGCAATCTTGAATATCATGGCAGAGTTGATGATCAGGTTAAGCTACGTGGAGTTCGTATTGAGCTGGCGGAGATTCGGAACACTTTATTAAGAATTGATGAGTCAATTAGTGGTGCTCACGTACGCATAGTCAGCCCTGATGAACAGAACAACGGTGGTGAGCAACTGGTGGCTTACGTAACACCTTCGCATCAAGTGATGACGGGCTCCACAATAGACACAGAAGAAGGCTGGTGTCGAGATTGGGAAGCTGTGTTTGATGCTGCGCATGAACACGAAGTTCCAGTAGAAATTGATTTGGATATTGGTTGGTGGACAAGCAGCTTAACCAATGAACAAATTTCTCGAACTGAAATGAAAGCTTGGGTTGAAGCTACAGTAGCAAGAATCACAGCTTTAAAGCCTGAGCGACTGCTTGAGGTTGGGTGCGGGACTGGCATGCTACTGTATCGTTATGCTCCGCAATGTAAAGAGGTCAGAGCACTAGACATATCAAAGACTGTACTTGCTCAGGTACAGTCTGAGTTAACTCGGCGAGAAATAACTAACGTTCAACTGCAGCATGGTGATGCATTGTCGGTAAAAAATACTCAAGCTGAATACTACGATACCGCAGTGATAAATTCAGTTGTGCAGTATTTCCCAAGTCAAACTTATCTTGAAAAAGTTATTGAACTGCTTCTTACAAGCGTTTGTCCTGGAGGTCAAATTTTTATTGGCGATGTTCGTAATTTAGATTTACATGAACATTTTCTATTGGCAGTGTCAGAGCTAAAAGCATTGGATAATGGCTGGAACATTGATGAGTTACAAAGGCAATTATTACTATTGCGAAACGCTGAGGAAGAGTTGCTTATCAGCCCAGCCTATTTTTCTGCGTTAGCTGAAAAATATAAGAGCATTTCCCACGTTGATATTGAGATTAAGACAGAGTTTGGTGATACCGAAATGGTTCGCTACAGATATGATGTAGTTATACATAAAACCTCAGAAAGTGAGATCTCAGAAAAAGTAAACACTTGGTTCGAATACAACAATTTATATGAAGCTGAGCGCTTGCTTGAAAGAAGCAAACTCGATGTTTTCGGCGTGTCGGGAATTCCAAATGACAGGTTGTACAGAGAACAGCAGCTTATCAATAGGATGTATCAATGCTCACCTGGTGAGTCATCTGAGATATTCTTTTCTAGTGTAACTAAACCTGACACTGTATCTCCATTGGATGCGTTAAAACGTCAAGCTGAATCTCAGGGATATATTTGTTATCCAACATGGTCGGTAGATAAGACTTGTATAGATCTTATTGTTAGCCGCATAGGCAAACCCCAGATCTTACCTAGAGAGTCTTACAAGGTCACAAGGTTGACAAATTACCCTCAACTGCAAAGCATTTCAGGAGATTTAATCAACAGATGTAAGTCGCTACTTGCTGAAGCGTTACCAAACTTCATGCAACCGGTTCATTATTTTGTATTGCCTGAATTACCTGTGACTTTAAACGGTAAAGTAGATAATGATCGACTTCCTAGAATAACTGCTTTAGTCACCCCAGCTAGTTCAATAAGTGAAGCGGTAACGGAAACTGAAAAATTACTTTGTCAGATTTGGCAAGAAATTCTTGATCGAAGGTCAATTGGGATAGATGACGACTTCTTTGCTTTAGGTGGACACTCTTTGTTGGCCATTCGTGTCATTAGCCAGGTACGTAATCGACTAGGCATTGAAGTGCCGCTGAAATTATTGTTTAAAAATGCCACCATTAGGTCGTTTGCTCAGGGTCTACAAGACATTACTCAAGATTCGCTACTGCCTCCGATAACGCCGGTAGAGCGCGAAGTCTATATGGCCCCATCATTTGCCCAAAAACGTTTGTGGTTTATTGATCGAATAGAAGGCAACAGCGCTCATTACAATATGCCTAGCGCACTGAAATTCGAAGGCGAATTAGATGTAGCCAAACTGCAGCAAACGTTTGCGAAAATAGTGAGCCGTCACGAAGCTCTGCGCACAAATTTCGTGGAACAAGAGGGGGATGTTTATCAGGTCATCTCAGAGCAATCCAATTTTGAAATGCGAGTTGAAGATGTGTCGCATTTGAATGGAATAACAAGAGATAATGCAATTCATCAGCTAACCAATGACGTTGTCACTCAGGAATTTGATTTAGCTAATGACTCTTTATGGAGAGTTCTATTGATTAAGATTGCTGAGTTGGAGTCTTTAGTCGTGATCAATCTGCATCATATTGTGGCAGATGGCTGGTCTATGGGCATCCTAATTGGAGAAATCAATCACATATACAAGCACTTAACTCAAGGTGTAGACGATGAACTGGCTCCGTTGGAAGTGCAGTATGCCGATTATTCTCATTGGCAAAATCAGTGGATGGCAGGAAAGGTTCGAGATGATGAACTTAAATTCTGGAAAAAACAGTTAAATAATGTTCCTGCCTTACATAGCTTGCCGCTAGATTACCCTAGACCTGCGGAGTTAGGCGTTAAAGGTGAACGTAAAGTAGCCACTATATCGTCAGAGTTGTTAACAAGGATTAAAGCGGTTTGTGCCGAGCAGGAATGTACTTTATTTATGTTTTTGCAAACAGCTTTCGCTTTGCTTCTATCACGCTGCAGTAATGAAAATGAAGTAGTAATGGGGACGCCTGTAGCGGGACGAAATGATACAGCTTTAGAGCCTTTGATTGGTTTTTTTGTTAATTCTTTAGTACTGAGAACCGAGTTCGACCAAAACGAGACATTTACTCAATTACTAACGCGGAATAAAGGTGACATTCTGTCGGCGTTTGAAAATCAACACGTACCTTTCGAATTAATTGTTGAGGAAATAAACGCACCACGCAGCCTGAGTCATCATCCTGTCTTCCAAGTTTTATTTTCACTACAGAACACAGAAAAGCAATTATTAGAGATTGATAATGTAGTTTGGAATCCATACAATTTAGAAAATGGGAACATAAAGTTTGATCTCGAATTGACCGCAACAGAAAAAAGTGGACAGATTGAACTGATTTGGTGTTACAACCTCGACTTGTTTAAAGAAGGTACGATTCTGCATCTTGTTGAAAGTTATATGGCCTTACTTAACAGTATCTTAGATAATCTTGATACTTCGGTACTTTCTTTAAAGCTAATTGAGTATGAGCAAGAAGTCGAATCTACAGAGCACTCCATAAGTAAACAAATAGAAACGGAATGGTAAAATGGAAATTACGCAACTTATTGCGTTGTTGAAGGACAACGGTATTACACCTTATTGTGTTGATGGAAAGCTAAAAACGCGTTCAGATGAGGTTATCACCGATGAAAAACTAATCTGTTTGATTCGAGAAAAAAAGCAAGCTTTGATGGCATATCTGACCAAGTCTAATGGTGAAGGCACATCTGAAACGGCTGATTTTGCTGTTAAGTCTTTTAAAGAAAATGTCAAAACAAGACCTGATGATGATGCGTTAGTAGTAAATGACAATCGCTTCAGCTATTTAGAAGTAGATGAGCGTTCTAATCAGTTGGCAAATTTCTTATTAAAAGAAAAAGTAAAATGTGGAGATAGAGTCGTTGTTGCACTGGACCGAACTGAGCATTTGGTATTTGCACTGTTAGCGCTCTTTAAAATTGGTGCTGTATATGTTCCTGTTGATGTGAGACAGCCACAATATCGACAAAAATTGATTGTCAATGCTTCGCAAGCCAAGGTTGTTTTGGTGGATAATACTAACTGTATACATTTATCAGACGTGGTTTCCGTAGCTGTCGATGACACTTCCACGATTTCTGCAGTCAATTTGCAATCTCCAACCTTAGCCGGTACCACAGAAGTCACTCAGGATAGCCTTGCCTATATAATGTTTACTTCAGGTTCTACGGGAGTGCCAAAGGGAGTAAAGGTAAGCTATCAGGCGTTTAATAATTTTGCGGCCGGAGCTATTGAACGGAGCAAACTTTCTCCGCAATCGAAAGTATTGTCTCTTACTAATATTTCCTTTGATATTTCGATGCTGGAACTATTGTGTCCCTTGATTGCGGGCAGTTGCGTGCATTTAATCCCTGGCACTTCACTATTTGACAGTTTTGGTATTTCTCAAATAATTCAACAACAAGGAATCAACTGGATTCAGGCTACACCTAGTGGTTGGCGTTTGTTACTGGAAAACGGTATTCCAGAGACTTCTGAGCCCATTATTGCAGTTTGTGGCGGTGAAGCTTTACCCGCATCATTAGCACAGCGAATATTGTCGCTATGCTATGGAGGCTTGTTGCATTGTTATGGACCTACAGAAGCAACAATTTGGTCGCATATGAATTGGGTATCACTAGCAGAAAAAAAAGTATATATCTCGCATTTGTTACCAGGTTATTTGCAGTTTGTCGTTAACGATAGAATGGAACTCCAGCCTAAAGGAATGGTTGGGGAGTTATTACTCGGAGGTCCATCTATTGCGTCAGGTTACTTAAATAATCTCGAATTAAATCAGAATAGTTTTTTTATCAATCCATTCGGTAAAGATAAAAATGATAAGGTATACCGTACTGGAGATCTGGTTATTGAGAGAGAAAATGGTGAGCTGGAATATATAGGCAGGAAAGACAAACAACAAAAGCACAGAGGCTATAGAATTGAACTCAGCGAAATTAGTCACCAGATCGACCAACACTATGACGTTTCTAGTAGTCACGTCAAGTTAGTCACTTCAAACCGATCACAACAACAGCTTGTTGCTTATGTTTGCCCTAAACAAGAAGTGCTTAATCAGCCCACGCAGTCGGAAAAACATGCAACATTGAATCAATGGAAAGAGGTGTTTGACGATGTTCACAATGATAATCAAGTTGATAACTTAGAATTTGATATCACCTGTTGGAATAGCAGCTACACCAAAGAGTTAATTCCTGAGACTCAGATGAAGCAATGGGTCGATAGTACAGTTTCTCGCATTAAATCACTGAAACCAAAAAAAGTGCTAGAGATTGGCTGTGGTACTGGTCTACTTTTATTCCAGTACGCGCAAGATTGTGAGCAAGTTCATGCAACCGATATTTCTCCAAATGTACTCACGCAAATAGCTCAGGGAGTTAGCGCAAAAGGTTGGGATCATATTAATCTGCATAATATCGATGCTTCAGATTTAAACCGATTTAAAGATGAACGGTTTGACACCATCATTATTAACTCTGTGATTCAGTATTTTCCAGGTCATGGTTATCTGGAGCAACTTTTAAATGATTTACTTTCGCTGCTCACTGATGATGGGCGTATTTTTATTGGTGACGTGAGAAACTTTCAACTATTGGATTGTTTTAGTTTGTCAGTTGAAATTGAAAATTGGCGAAATGAACCACAGGAAATTTCTATTGGAGAAATGAAGCAGCGAGTTATTCGTCGTTCACTGGGCGAAGAAGAATTGTTGGTTAATCCTGAGTATTTTGAATCTCTGGTTGAGCGACGAAATGATCTTTGTAGCGTAGATATAGCGCTAAAAAATGCCAATGCAAAAAATGAAATGTCTTGTTTTCGTTATGACGTAACCTTGCATAAAGGCAAACTTAAAGAGACTCAGATAGCTAACGAAGCTTGGTATAAATATGACTCAGACCAAGGACTTGAGCAGCTAATTTTCAATGCAGAAAAAGATGTATTTGGTGTCATGGCAGTGCCAAATAAGAGGTTAACCGATACTCATTACTTGCTAGATATTCTTGGAGAACAAACACTAGACTCCAAATTCAGTGGAGAGGTTCCTGCGCAATACACATCTATGTATGAGCAAATTTCTCAACTAGAGAATAAAGCAACAGCAGCAGGGTATGAGTGCTTTTGTACTTGGAATAACTCAGATACTAGATTGATGGATATTATCTTTGTTAAAAAAGGACAGAAAAAACCAGCTATTAGGCCTTTCGATAGCGGGGCTTCCCAAAAGTGGAGTAATTTTCCTCAACTGGGGTTAGCTTCTCGACGATTGCAAGCGGAAGTTAAAAAATTGCTTATTTCGCGCCTACCAAATTACATGATCCCAGATGTTTTCATATTTTTGGATGTATTTCCTTTGTCAGCAAATGGAAAAATTGATGAGGCTCAACTTCCTACGCCACTGGATTCGGATATTCAAAGAACACCTTATAAAGCCCCTAGGAATGATATTGAACAGTGTTTATGCAGCATTTGGCAGCAACTTCTCAATATTGAAAAAGTAGGAATTGAAGACAGGTTTTTTGATTTAGGTGGACACTCTTTATTAGTGGTAAAACTGGTTAATGAAATAAAGAGTGAATTTGCTATTGAGTTAACGATTAAAGATATATTTTCACTGGAAAGAGTGTTCGAAATAGCTCAGAAAATCGATGTTCTGAGAACAAAACAGGATCTTGCAGTTGTGCTTGGTTCAAACGAGAATGTAACAGAAGGGACGCTATGATTGCGCTAGAATTAATTAAATCTGCCAAAGAAGCAGGTATTTTTCTATTTGTTGAGCAAAACCAATTAAAATTCAAACTAATATCAGATGTTTTTCCGCAGCGGCTAAAAGAAGAAATCGTTGCAAACAAGCAAGAGATCATTGCTTTACTTTCAAGTGAGCAAGCGCGCAATACTGATATTCCAACATTGCGAAAAGCTGCTGTGAGTAACTCGTTTACTGACTTGTCCTATTCCCAGCGTCGTATATGGTTCATTGAAGAAATGCAACCAGAAAACGCGGTTTACAACATGTCTATGGCTTTGGATATTTCAGGTCGTGTTGATGCTATTTTGATAGAACAAACGCTACAAAAATTAATCGAAAAGCACAATATATTACGTACTGTCTATTTCCAAAAGGAAGGGCGGCCTTACCAGCAAGTACAAAAATCATTTAACTTTTGTCTGGAGTTATTAGACTTGTCAGAGGTTAATACTAACAAGCTGCAAAATAGTATTGATGATATTTGGCTGCAAAGGCAGCAAATGCCGTTTGATCTTAGTTCCGATTTGATGCTCCGAGCTTGTTTGCTTAAGACAGATGAACTTGGCTTGACCAATACACTCATTATTGATATCCATCACATCGCATGTGATGGCCTATCAATGGAAATTTTACTAGCTGACTTTGTTGGTATTTATCAGAAATTAGAAAGCGGTGCAAAAGTAGAGGAAGACAACGATGAAGTACAATATTCCGACTTCATTCATTGGCAAAAAGACTGGGTAAACAGTGGTGCTTTAGATGCAGAATTGGATTATTGGAAAGGCAAGTTAAAGAATGCACCAGTAAAGCACTCTTTACCGAGAGCACCGGGTAAAAAAGAAGCTATAGTGGGGGCCGGTAAAGAATTTCGCGCTCCTTTCTCTGCCAGCCTAAGTGAACAAATTCGCATTTTAGCTCAACAAGAAAATGTTACGGTATTTATGTTGTTACACGCCGTAATTGCCTATGTTTTTTGTCGCCATGCTAACTCTGAAGAAATCTTAATTGGTACACCCGTTGCGAACAGGTTAGATAAATCTTTGAATTCAGTGGTTGGCTGTTTTATTAATACAGTTGTATTGAGAACGCACACTAACTTTGATCGTTTTGATGAATATATACAAGCTGTAAAAGATACTCATTTAGACGCTCAAAACCATCAGGCGCTGCCTTTTAATTATTTGGTTGATAACTGTGATGTCAAACGAAGCGCTGAACATACACCACTTTTTCAAATCATCTACAGTTCTAGTGGCAATCAACAGCAACCACTTCATATACCAGGTCTAAAAATATCTGAACGTTCACGTAAAAGTGTTAGTATTCAATTTGATTTGGACATTACTTTTCGTGACAACAATGACGAAATAGCGTTAGATTGGATTTTTGATGAAAGTTTATTTTCGAGTGACAGAATAAAGCAATTTAGTTGTCACATCGAAAATGTATTAAATGAGATAATACTATTACCAAAAGTTCAGCTTAAAGATATATTGATGCTGAGTCAGGATGAAGTTGTTCATCAAACTCAGCAATTAAATGCTGCTCATGCTGTCAAGCCTTCAAGCTCAACAATTGACCAGATGATCGCACGTCATGCTGCTGACAATCCGGACAATATAGCTGTTGTCGCTAATAACGAGTCTCTAAGTTACGCTCAGCTTGAAGCTAAATCAGATCTACTTGCGCAAACATTAACTGAACAAGGAGTTAACTCAGGGGATATTGTTAGTGTTTGTCTTACTCGTAATGTAAATGTTGTAGTCGCCTTTTATGCAGTACTAAAAGCCGGTGCTGTTTACTTGCCTATTGATCCTTCGTTACCAACAAATCGGATCCAATACATTTTAGAAGATGCAGGAGTTGACTATCTTGTTACAGATACTGATGTTGAGCGCTCGTTTACCACACAGATGGCACTGCAAGTTACCAACCTCAGTGGTTTCTTTAATAAAGGATTGGTCGCTTCTTTTTCTCGGAAGAAGAACCTAAGTAAAGATTTAGCTTACATCATCTATACCTCTGGAACGACTGGTAAGCCTAAGGGGGTAATGATAGAGCATGGATCAATTGCCATACAATTTTATGCTTGGCAAGAGGCTTATGAATTGTCAACTAAGTCTCGAAACCATCTGCAAATGGCGAGTGTTGGTTTTGATGTTTGTGTTGGTGATTTTGTAAGAGCATTGTGCTCTGGCGGTAAACTTGTTCTTTGCCCAAAAGAGACTTTGTTATCGCCGTCTGAATTATTGACATTAATACATGATGAACAAATACAAATAGGCGAGTTTGTACCAGCGGTTTTAAGAGGCCTATTGGGCTACACTAGAGAAGCTGGAATCGCCTTTCCAAATTTTAGTTACTTGATTGTCGGCTCGGATTCATGGTCATTAGAAGAGCACGCTAATGCTCAGTCTTTATTAGCGAAGACGACAAAACTAGTCAATTCATACGGTGTCACTGAATGCACTGTTGATAGTACTATTTTTAATAGTACTGATGTTTCGCCTGAGTCATTTAAGGGAGCTAATATTGGCTGGCCTATGCATACCGCAAAAGTATTGGTTTTGAATGAGTTTGGTCTATGCCAGCCTTTGGGAAGTGTTGGAGAGCTTTGCATCGGTGGACCGACTGTTTCTAGAGGCTACCTGAACAAACCACAGTTAACAAAGCAAAAGTTTATCGATTTTCCACATCCTAGTCTTGGCGTAGAAAGATTATATCGTACGGGAGATTTGGCTCGCTTTTGTGATGATGGCAGTTTGGAATTTTTAGGCCGTCAGGATGATCAAGTTAAAATCAATGGTTTCCGTATTGAGTTGGCCGAGATTGAACATCATCTCATTGAATGCTCAGGAGTACATTCTGCATTGGTGATTGCAAATACAGATCCAGATACATCAACAACTAGGTTAATTGCTTATGTTAAAAAGTTGGATGCGGATATTGGTGAGATTGAGTTTGAAGAGAGACTTCACAATAAGTTAAAAGACCACCTAGCACCCTACATGTTGCCTAGCGTTTATTGTTTCTTGTCAGAATGGCCATTAAATGGTAGCGGTAAAGTCGACAAGAAGGCACTTCCTTTACCTACGATAGCAACTCAAACTAGAGAGCTTGTGTTGCCGCGCAATGAAACTGAATCCAAGTTAGTGGACGTTATTGCAACACTGCTTAACAAGCCATTAGAGCAAATTAGTGTCACCGATAACTTTTTTCAGCTAGGTGGCGACTCAATTCTCTCAATACAGTTGGTTTCTAGGGCTCAGCAAAAAGGGTTATCAATTACAGTTAAACAACTGTTTAATGCTTTAAATATTGCACAGCTGGCGGCTGAAAGTAATAGTCAAATTGAAACTTCTGCTATTCAGGAGTTGATTGAAGGTGAAATGCAGTTGCTGCCAATTCAGCAATTGTTTTTTGCTGACGAGTCTGGGCTTAATCATGATAATCAAGCGGTAGCATTGAATTATCCTGAAGATCTAAGTGTCGAACTATTAACAGAGTTTGCTACTAAGATAGTGTCTCGACACGATGTACTAAGAACTGTGTTTTTCAACCGAAATGGTGAGTGGCAAGCTAAATTCAATGAAAACATTGAACAGATTGTACAGGCTTCTGTGTTGAAGAAACGCTTTGTTAATGAAGATACAGAGGAATTTGCTGCTTTCATACAGCAAATGCAAAGCTCCTTGTCTCCGCTTGAAGGTCAATTGTTTAAACTGGTTATGTTGCAGTTTGACAATGGACAAGCAAAATTACTACTTATCTTTCACCATCTTGTGATTGATGGTGTTTCCTGGCGTATCCTGCTCGAAGATCTGCAATCGCTTTACCAACAATACAAAGATGGTAATGAGTCTAGGCTTGCAGCAAAAACGTCAGCATATAAGCAATGGTCCGAGTTTCTTTCTAGCTATAACGAGGCTATCGATGGCAGTGAGATTGAGTTTTGGCATCAAACTGCAAATTTACAAAGTGAATGTTTTACTGAGCTGGAAACTACTAAATTGTTCAACCATGAACGCATTAGTGGCACTTCAATTAAGTTAGATAAAGTAGTTACAGATACTTTATTGACTCAATGTAATCGCAAATATAGAACAGAAATAAATGAGTTACTTTTGTCAGCTCTTTGTTTTGCTGTATCAAGCAAGTTTGGTCAAGGACTGTTTAAAATCGATTTAGAAGGCCACGGTCGTGAACCGTTAGATGACAAGCTTGACTTGACCCAAACCATGGGTTGGTTTACTACTATTTTTCCGTTTGCTTTTACAGCATCTGAAGTCAATATTGAACAGATCATTATTGATGTTAAAGAGAGATTGAGAGCAATTCCTAATAACGGTATTGGCTATGGTGTATTAAAATATTTTGGTAAATCATCAAACCTTCGCAATACTAAAAATAGTGAACTTATTTTCAACTACCTTGGGCAGTTTGATCAAGTCTCAGATGATGAGCGTTATTTTAGTCCTGTTGCCTTAAATACTGGTATTAGTGTTAGTCCTGAAAGAGTTCGAACTCATCCATTGAGTCTAAATGGCATGATTGTCGGTGGACAATTAGAGTTCAATTTAACTTTCCCAACAGATGGTTATTGCGAAGCGAAAATGTCGGCTTTCATGGAGTTGTTCCAACAAGGTCTTCAATTGGTTGTATCGCATTGTTCAGACGGTAAATCAGGGCGGTTAAGCCAATCAGACTTTCAGTATGCAAACTTAGATGCCGAAGATTTTGCCGCAGATTTTCAAGATGAAAACATCGAAGATGTTTTTGTTGCAACAGGTATGCAGCAAGGAATGTTGTTCCATAGTCATTTGGGTGATGAAAGTTATGCGACGCAGACTAAATTAACTTTTGGTTCCATTGATACTCAGTTGTTTAGAACGGCGTGGCAGCAATTGATCAAACGTCATCAAGCGTTGCGTTCTGGGTTTGTACAATCAGTTAACGGTGAATTTCATCAGGTCGTTTATAAAAGTATTGAACCTACATGGCGATGTGTAGACTTAAGTACTAGGTCTGTCGTTGAGGCCAAGAAGGAACTACTAATTCATGCAGAGCAAGAGAAGCAACTTTGTACTTCGGAGCAACAGATTGTTCCATTTAGATTTTTAATTGCAGCATTGAGCACTGGGGAATATGAGTTTATCTGGACAGCTCATCATACTTTGTTAGATGGCTGGTGTTTGCCAACGTTGTTTTCTGAGTTAACCGAAATTTATGGTGCATTGTGCCAAAATAGAATGGTTTCCCTGCCTGCTCCTGTTCCTTATAGTGAATATATTCGTTGGTTAAGCAATCAAGATTTAAAAAAAGCGTCTGAGTTTTGGCTGCAACAAGTAAGTGCTATTACAGACGTTACCCCAGCTCCATTGAAAGGGAGTACTTTAACCCGGCTTAAAAACAGCCCTTTACAGCAAGAGCAGATAGTCCATAAGTTCGAATTAGATTTGGAGCAAACGCTCAAGTTAAATCAATTTGCGCAGCAGAAACGAACAACGATTAATGTTATTGCTCAAGCTGTTTGGTCAGTTCTATTAGCACGGCTAGAAAATACTTCAAACATAACTTTTGGAGCGGTGACGTCGGGAAGGCCAACTGAATTAGCTGGTGTTGAAGATATGATTGGACTGTTTATTAATAGCTATCCAGTCCATGTTTGTGTCGACAAAGACCAACGAGTAAGTGATTGGTTAATTCAGCTTCATACACAGCTAATTGAAAGAGAAGAATTTAACTTTGTCCCTCTAAATGCCATAAATAAACTTTCAAACTCTCAAGGCAACTTGTTTAACTCTTTGCTGGTTTTTGAAAATTATCCAGTTAACGAAGAAATCGGAAATCAACTCAATGACATTGGCTTAGATGTTCGAAACGTAGAAGCGACAGAAAGTAATAATTTCCCACTAACCATTTCGTTCCTATCAGGTGAACGATTGCAAATTAAGTTCGATGGCAAAAGCTCTTTATACGATGCCAAAGAATTACAGTATTTAGGTCAGTGTTTGACGCAGCTTCTTATCGACATTTCAG
>NZ_JAGJEJ010000021.1:0-69400 GCF_018101025.1 Pseudoalteromonas sp. MMG006 | reverse complement strand
GTTGAAATGGAGGCGGAACCCGGAGTCGAACCGAGGTAGACGGATTTGCAATCCGGTGCATGGCCACTCTGCCATTCCGCCCCAGTACGGGGTATTAACCTTAAGATAAACTTGGAGCGGTACACGAGGCTCGAACTCGTGACCTCGACCTTGGCAAGGTCGCGCTCTACCAACTGAGCTAGTACCGCATTTAATTTATTAGCTTTTGAATTTCAACACAATGTTTTGAGTCAACATTCAGGCAACTAATTAATTACCGTTTCGTTTATCTAGGGGGCTATGCCCTCTCAACACGGACGCATTCTACAGAGATTATTAAACGCGTCAATACAAAAAATGCTAGTTTTGAACTGTTTGATTACTTTTTATCTAAAACGGTGCGTTATTAGACATTTAGAGCTAATTTTTAGTCAATTCACCCCATGCTGCACGTAAATATTGCATCATCGAACTTAAGGTTAAAAAGGTTGCTACATACAGTAGTGCAAAACTTAGATAGTTCATCCAGGGTGCATATTGCCAAATCAAACCAATAATGGCTAACATTTGTGCAGCGGTTTTAATTTTACCCATATTAGATACAGCCACATTACCGCGCTTGCCCTGTTCAGCCATCCACTCACGCAGAGCTGAAATAACAATTTCACGACATATAATAATTAATGCAGGTATTGTCATATACATAGACTGATAATGATCAGATAACGCAACAAGCGCTGCACATACCATTACTTTATCTGCCACTGGGTCTAAGAAGGCACCAAAAGGCGTTGATTGCTCTAGCTTACGTGCTAAATAGCCGTCAAGAATATCGGTAATCGATGCAAGCCAAAATATAAAAGCGGCAGCAAAAAAAGCCCAGCTATAAGGCAAATAAAATATCACCAAAAAAATGGGGATAAGAAAAAGTCTAAAGGTTGTGAGTGTGTTTGGAATATTCCACATAACTACTTGGATATGTCTTTTTTTCTATATTCGCACGAAGGGCTAGCCCTTGTCATGCAAATGGTTAAATATCTTCTCAGCCATGTCAGGGCTGATCCCAGGAACTTTCTTTAACTGTTCTATATTAGCAGCTTTTACTCCCTGCATGCCCCCTAAATATTTTAATAATGTTTGGCGACGCTTAGAGCCTACACCATTTATTTCTTCTAATAAGGATTGAGTACGCTGTTTTTGGCGCTTATTACGATGCCCTGCAATTGCAAAACGGTGTGATTCATCACGAATATGTTGGATTAAATGAAGCGCAGGCGCATCCGAATCCATAGGAATAGTTTTGCGCCCGCCGTCAATTAATAAAGTTTCAAGGCCAGGCTTACGGCTGGTACCTTTAGCAACACCGACTAACAATGGCATTTTAGCATGAGGCCAGTTTGCAAAATATTGTTCTGCTCGACCTAATTGCCCTTTACCTCCGTCAATAAATATTACATCAGGTATTTTTTCCTCATCAACAACTTTGTTGTAACGCTTGTTAAGGGCAAACTCCATTGCTGCATAATCATCGCCCCCGGTAATACCGGTTACGTTGTAGCGTCTGTACTCTTTGGTATTTGGCCCTTGAGAGTCAAAAACCACACAACTTGCAACCGTATTTTCACCCATAGTATGGCTTATATCAAAACACTCCATTCTCGTTATGTCATCAAGGCGTAAAGTCGCCTTTAACTGAGCATAACGTTTATTTATAGAGTCTTGAGTGCTTTGCTTAACAGTAATGCTATTTAATGCATTTTTATTCGCAAGTTGTAAGTACTGCGCCCGCTCTCCACGAGTCACTACTTTAAGTACTACTTTGCGCTCACTGATTTGAGTTAGGGCTTCACCTAACACTTCACTTTCTGCAATTTCGAACGGTAAAATAATTTCTTTTGCTATGCGCCCTGTTGCCCCAGGTGCTAAGTAGTATTGCCCTAAAAACGAAGTAAGGATTTCTTCTTGGCCAGAGTCTTTTGGTACTTTAGGGAAATAAGTTTTACTGCCGAGCACTTTATGGTCGCGGATCATCAATAAATGAATCCCGTTTAAGCCATTTAAATGTGCAAAACCAACTACATCCATTTCAGCAAAGTTGCCCGAGATAGACTGCTGCTCCTGCATTTTACGCAATAGCATAATTTGATCGCGAACCTTCGCCGCAAGTTCAAAGTTAAGTTGTGCGCTAGCGGTTTCCATTTTTTTTATTAAATCGGCGATAACTTCGTGTGACTTACCCGTTAAAAACTTACGAACATAGTCAACCTGTTCTGAATATTCGTCCTCAGACACTTTGTTAACACATGGTGCAGAGCAGCGCTTTAGCTGATACTGCAAACACGGGCGACTTCTTGCTCGATAATAAGCGTCTTCACATTGACGAACCGGAAATATTTTTTGCATTAAGCGCAAACTTTCAGACACTGCCCCGGCACTTGGGAAAGGCCCAAAGTATTCGCCTTTTACTTTACGGCTTCCACGATGAAACGCTAAACGCGGGTGTTTATGGCTCGTAAGTAAAATATATGGGTATGACTTATCATCACGCAGTAATATGTTATAGCGCGGCTGATATTTTTTAATGAGGTTGTTTTCAAGCAGAAGCGCTTCGGTTTCGGTGTTGGTAAGCGTGACTTCAATATCACAAATATTGCTTACTAAAACCCGAGTTTTACTATCGGTTATATTACTACGAAAATAACTTGTTACGCGTTTTTTTAAATTTTTAGCTTTACCAACATAAATGACTTGCTGGTCGCTATCGAGCATACGGTAAACACCAGGCTCGCTCGATAACGATTTTAAAAAATGTACATGATCAAATTCAGGCATATATAACTAGTGCGATACGTCTATATCAATCATTTTATGGCGAATCGCTAAATGCGTTAGCTCAACATCGCCACCTACATTTAGTTTTTCAAACATACGATAGCGATAACTATTAACCGTTTTAGAGCTTAAATTTAAGCGCTCTGCTATATCTTGTGCTTTTTCACCTTTAGTGATCATTAGCATAATTTGCAGTTCACGCTCAGATAAGCTTTGAAAAGGGTTTTCATCAGTGCGCCCTGTTACTTGAGCAAGTGCAATTTGTTGTGCAATTTCAGGGGCAATATAACGCTGGCCAGCATGAACTGATCGAATAGCACGTACCATCTCATCAGAGCCCGCGCCTTTAGTTAAAAACCCATGTGCACCAATTTGCATAACTTTGCTCGGAAACGGGTCTTCACAATTAACCGTTAATACAATAATTTTTACATCTGGGCAGTAGCGACAAATTTTCTTCGTCGCTTCAAGTCCACCCATGCCAGGCATATTCATATCCATTAATACTATGTTTGGCGCGTGTTGACGACAAAACTGTACGGCTGCTTCGCCATCTTTAGCCTCGCCAACCACTTTAAAACCACGTACGTCATCTAATATACGTTTTATACCAGTGCGAACCAGCTCATGGTCATCAACTAAAAGTACATTAATCAATGGAACATCCTCACTTACCTAACAACATGCGATTTAATAAAATTAATTCGTTACAGTACCATATATAAAGCGAAACAATAACTAGTATTATTGCCCCGCCTTAATAATTTAAGATGATGCTTTTTCGCTAAAGCGATCAACCCATAGTGCAATAATACCATCACCGGTAACATTACATGCGGTACCGAAGCTGTCTTGAGCTAAATAAAGTGCAATCATTAATGCAACCGCCCCTTCATTAAAGCCAAGCATACTTGTTAATAAGCCAAGTGCCGACATAACGGCGCCGCCTGGCGCACCTGGCGCTGCAATCATTACTACGCCTAGCATCATAATAAATGGCAGCATTCCCACTAATGAAGGTACTTCCATATTTGGCGATAAAAACATAACAGCCATTGCGCACGTTACAATCGTGATTGTAGAACCCGATAAATGTATGGTTGCACACAGTGGTACAGTAAAGTTTGCTACATCTTCTTTTACGTTATTTGCTTTACTCGATTGTAAAGACACAGGAATAGTCGCTGCACTCGACATTGTACCGAGTGCTGTAAAATACGCGGGTAGCATATTTTTAACCAGCTCTATCGGATTACGTTTAAGCATTAAACCTGTAGATACATACAACACGGTTAACCACAACCAATGCATAACTAGGGCTGCAATAAGCACAACACCAAAAGTTTGTAGTGTATCGACCACAGTACCTGCCACTGTCATTTCTGCAAATACACCTGCAATGTAAAATGGTAAAGCTGGAATAATCACTTTTGATAAAAGGCCATCTATTACATCACGCCCCTGATCAGATACTTTTTTAAGTGTTTCTAATTGCAGTTGGCTCATACCTATACCAAATACAAACGCAGTAACTAATGCCGTCATTACGCCCATTAGTGGTGGAATTTCTAAATCAATAAAACTACTTATTTCAGTGGCTACTTCTGCTTCGAATGTAATACCACCACTTAAAAGAGGAATAACAGCACTCACTAGCAAAAATGCAAGCGTGCCCGCAATAATAGTAGAGCTATAAGCAAACCCTACAGTCTTACCTAATAAATGGCCCGAGCCCTTTGGTAAACCAGCAATGCCTGAGGCAATAAAAAACAAAATAATTAAAGGTATAGTAAAGGAAATAAGTTGGCCAATTAGTTCTTTAACAGTAAATAAAAGCTCAACACCTGTTAAAGGCACATAGAGCCCGACCAAAATACCGGCCACAATACCGGCAATTAATTTTAATATTAAGTTCATTGTGATTGCTTAGTTGAATTTAGATACCGTGTTTTTAACATGTTTTGGACCCGTTGTGTGATAAAACTATTCAAGTTAAATTCATGTGCACAAATATCAAACAAATCTATATTAATAACAGGCTAATTTGCGTGTTTTTTAACTAAACTAAACCTTTGCACTTTAAATTTAAAATTAAGCCCGCACCTTTAATAACTAAAGCACCATTAATAATTAATTTTTATTTCGACTGGTTATAAGCCCAATAAATATATGTTATAGCCAAACTTTACTTTAGTTTTTTTAAACTCACAGTAAAGTGTATTTATATAGTTAGTAGCAAAAGCTATTAACACATTGATCAGATTGTATCCAAAGGAACATTATGTCTACTATTTTTGAAGATAACTCACTAAGTATTGGTAATACGCCACTGGTAAAACTTAACCGTGTTACGGGTGGGAATGTATACGCTAAAGTTGAATCTCGTAACCCTAGCTTTAGTATTAAATGTCGTATTGGTGCATCAATGATTTGGGAAGCTGAAAAATCAGGTCAGCTTGTTGAAGGCAAAGAACTTATTGAACCAACCTCAGGGAACACAGGTATTGCACTTGCATTTGTTGCTGCTGCACGTGGTTACAAACTGACACTAACTATGCCAAATACGATGAGTTTAGAGCGTCGTAAACTATTAAAAGCATTAGGTGCAAACTTAGTACTTACCGATGGTGCTAAGGGTATGAACGGCGCAATTGAAAAAGCGAAAGAAATTCAAGCAACAGACCCTGAAAAGTTCATTTTATTACAACAGTTCGAAAATCCAGCTAACCCTAAAATCCACTTTGAAACAACAGGCCCTGAAATTTTTGACGCGCTTGACGGTAAAGTAGACTTTTTTGTAGCCGGTGTTGGTACTGGTGGCACAATTACAGGCGTTAGCCGCTACCTTAAAAACGAAAAAGGTTTAGATGTTAAATCAATAGCTGTTGAACCAACAAGCTCGCCAGTGATTAGCCAAACGCTTGCTGGGGAAGAAATAAAACCAGGCCCTCATAAAATTCAAGGCATTGGCGCGGGCTTTATCCCTGGTAACCTTGATTTAAGCGTTATCGATGGTGCAGAGCAAGTATCTAATGAAGATGCTATTGCAATGGCTCACGAGCTAATGAAAAAAGAAGGTATTTTAGTAGGTATTTCATCAGGCGCAGCGGTTGTTGCCGCTAAACGCTATGCTGAAAAACCAGAAAACGCGGACAAAAACATTGTGGTAATTTTACCAAGTGCAACGGAGCGTTACTTATCAAGCCCAATGTTTGCTGAAGAATTTAGCGAGCAAGAATTAGTACAGTAATTTTCTCTCCTTGAGATACTAAAAAGGATGCCTATGGCATCCTTTTTTATTATTTATTATGCAATTTTCTATTAATTACCCGCCACCGCTTTACATCTTCTTTAATTAGCCACACACTTTAAAAAAACTAACTAATAATAATTAACATGAAAAAAATCTCGAGTTTACTAAGTTTAGTTGTATGCCTATTTATTAGTGCATGTGGGGATGACGCAAAAACGCTTGGCGATACCCCTGGCGATACAGCTACCGCTTACTTTGATGCCCTTTATAATCAACAAGACTTACAAAAAGCCAGCACTATGGCAACACCTAACCTTACCCGCATAATGAAGTCTTATGGGACAGCTAAGCAGTTTTCACGTAATTTAGTTAATATGCAGTACGACAAAGTCGTTATTGAAGTTGATATGACCAATATGAGCGTACGAGAACAATACGGCGATAATGCTAAAATAAACCTGATTTTTACGGGTTATTTTAATGGCGATAAAATTGACGATTTCAGAAGTGTCAAAATGCTCCGTAAAAAAGGTAAATGGTATATAGATAAAATAGTGGCCGACCCTTATGCCCGATAATTACAAACAAAAAAGGCCTTACATCTGTAAGGCCTTTTGTATTTTAACTATAAATTAAAACATATAAATGATTAAAGCTCACCGGGTTTAAAGTTATCAACCGCAATTGCTTGTTTTCTTAGTTTATTTGTATGGTGCATTGCATCTGCATCAGCTTGCTCTATAAAGCCCTGCTCCAACGAGTAACTAATTGCGCCTTCTATATCAAGCGTGGCAGGTACCTTACCTTTTCGTTGCCATTGCTTTAAGTCTTTAAACTGCACTTGCATATCATGCATAGCTAAAAACGCATTCTCCATTACACCAGTACCGGCATTTTCATCCACGTAACATAAATGTGTTAAGCGGTTTCTAAATACACCGGGCTGGGTCATGTGCTCGCAAATACTTTGTGCTGTTTCATCACTTGGTTTGTGATAGTGATTGCCAAGCGGAAATACAATGCGTTTAAGTAAAAAGTTAATCACAGGATTTGAAAAGTTTTTGAAAAAGCCATCAAACGCTTGGCCAATTTCATACAATGAGTTTTCAATTGCGTATTTAACAAACGGTAAGTCAGCTTGTTGGCGACCTTCGTCTTCAAAGCGCTTTAACACTGTAGAAGCTAAATACAAATGACTTAGTACATCACCTAAGCGCGCCGAAATCATTTCTTTTCGTTTAAGCTCGCCACCCAGTACTAACATGGCAACATCGGTGGTAAAGGCAAGACCACGGCTCATTCGGCTTAATTGCTTGTAGTAAACAGCGGTAGCACCGCATACAGGCGCTTTGGCAAAACAGCTACGTGTTAAACCATGTACAAACGCCATACCCGCGTTACTTGCAGCAAAAAGTATGTGGTTCATTAATAAACCATCAAATTGATCAAGTGCTGCGTCGTCATCTTTCATTGCCGCCGCTTCCATTTCTTTTAACACAAATGGATGACAGCGCGTAGCGCCTTGGCCAAATATCATTAAGTTACGGGTTAAAATATTAGCGCCTTCAACCGTAATTGATACCGGAATACCCATATAGCCATGGGCTAAATAGTTATTAGGTCCCACTTGAATACCTTTGCCTGAATGAATATCCATAGCATCGTTCATCACAGTACGACCCATTTCGGTCATATGATATTTAGCAATAGCCGTAACAACCGACGGGCTTAGTTTTAAGTCTATCGCGCCTGCAGTCATCAACCTACACGACTCAAGTGCATACGTTAAACCACCAATACGTGCTAATGCCTCTTGCACACCTTCAAATTGACCAATAGATACACCAAACTGCTGGCGCACCATTGCATAGGCTGAGGTCATTTTAGACGCTAAATGTCCTGTTGCTGTACTCAGTGCTGGCAGCGAAATACCACGCCCGGCACTTAAACATTCAACGAGCATACGCCAGCCACGCCCTGCCCCTTGCTCACCACCAATAATCCAATCTAGTGGAATAAATACGTCTTTACCGTAAGTAGTCCCGTTCATAAACGCCATATTTAATGGATAATGACGCTCGCCTGTTTCTACGCCTTCATGGTCGGTAGGAATAAGTGCACAGGTAATACCGAGTTCTTTTTCATCACCAAGTAGTCCATCAGGGTCGTACATTTTAAATGCAAGGCCAAGCACCGTTGCCACTGGCGCAAGCGTAATATAACGCTTAGACCAATTTAAACGCAGGCCTATAACTTCTTCACCATTATGCAGCCCTTTACATACGACGCCTGAGTCAGGAATGCTGCCCGCATCAGAGCCCGCTTCTGGGCCGGTAAGGGCAAAACACGGTACGTCTTCGCCACTTGCAAGCGTTGGTAGCCAACGATCTTGCTGCTCTTTTGTACCGTAATGCAGTAATAATTCACCCGGGCCTAAGCTATTAGGCACCATAACTGTTACCGCCGCAGTTAAGCTTTTGGTCGCAATTTTTGACACTATGGTAGAGTTTGCAATAGCTGAGAACTCTCGTCCGCCAAACTTTTCAGGAATGATCAGCGCAAAAAAGCCTTCTGTTTTTAAGTAATCCCATACTTCTTTTGGCAGGTCTTTGTCTTTTTGCACTATTTGGTAGTCATCAAGCATCGCTAATAACGTTTCTACTTGGCTATCCATAAAGGCATTTTCTTTGTCACTCAGTTCAGGCTTAGGAAAACGATGTAGTTTTTGCCAGTCAGGGTTACCGCTAAAAAGCTCACCGTCCCACCAAACATCACCCGCTTCCATTGCTTCTCGCTCTGTTTGTGAAAGCGGTGGAAGTACCCTTTTAAACATTTTAAACGTAGGACGACTGATCAGGTTGAGGCGAATATCTTTAACTGCAAAAATAACCACCACAACAACCAGCAATATTATAAATACTGACATGCGTACATTCCTTACACATTGAATGAAAATAGTAACTTAATTATGACCCATCTTAATTTAAATACAATCATTGCACGACGAGCAGTTTGGCCTGATGTATTCATTTCATTGTTTTAAACATCACTGCTATTATCAACGCCTTAATAACAATAAATTAAAGGAATACCATGAACACACCACGCTTTAAACTCAGCATAAGCGCGCTTGTGGTTGCCAGCACACTTGCTTTATCGGCTTGCGATGCACAAGTAACACTAGACACCAGCGATTCATCACAAGCTACCAAAACAGTAACCGCAAAAGATGCAAACGCATTTATAGCAAAAACAGAGCAAGAGTTAAGTGCGCTTTATTTAGAATCGAGCCGTGCAGAGTGGATTTACGCAAACTTTATTACTCATGATACCTCAGCACTTTCTGCTGAAGTTAATCGTAAAATGACCGAAACCGTTGTGCGTTTAGCCAATCATGCCGCGCAGTTTGATGAACTTGAACTTGATTACGATGCCCGCCGCAAACTTAATAAGCTTAAACTAGCGCTTACTTTACCCGCCCCACAAGACGCCGAAAAAACAGCACAGCTTTCAACTATTGTGGCTGAGCTTGGTGGTTTATACGGTAAAGGTAAATACTGTAAAGACGATGGTAGCTGCTTAAGCCTTGGCGACATGACGTCAAAAATGGCCACCAGCCGAGATTACAACGAACTACTTGATTTGTGGCAAGGCTGGCGACAAATATCAAAACCAATGCGCCCGCTGTACGAGCAACAAGTTGCACTTACCAACGAGGGTGCCAAAGAGCTTGGTTATGCTGATACAGGCGCAATGTGGCGCAGTAAGTACGATATGCCAGCCGATAACTTTACCAAAGAGCTTGACCGCATTTGGGGGCAAGTAAAACCGTTATACAACGCTCTTCACTGTCATGTTCGAGCTAAATTAGGTGAAAAATACGGCACCGATAAAGTAGTCCAAGATGAGCCTATTCCTGCGCACTTACTTGGAAACATGTGGGCGCAAGCGTGGGGTAACATTTACGATGTAGTCGCACCAGAAAATGCTGATCCAGGTTACGATGTTACTGAGCTATTAGCTAAAAATAATTACGACGAACTTAAAATGGTAAAAGGGGCTGAAACCTTTTTTACCTCAATGGGATTTGAGCCACTACCGGAGACCTTTTACGAGCGTTCGTTGTTTGTAAAACCAAAAGACAGAGATGTGCAGTGTCATGCATCTGCTTGGAATATAGATAGCAAAGACGACTTACGCATTAAAATGTGTATTCAGCGCACAGGCGAAGAATTTTCAGTTATTCACCATGAGCTAGGCCACAATTTTTATCAGCGCGCTTACAACAAACAGCCTTTATTTTATCAAGAAAGTGCAAACGATGGTTTCCATGAAGCCATTGGCGACACCATTGCCCTTTCGGTTACACCTGGATACTTAAAAGAAATTGGCTTATTAAAGCAAGTACCTGATGAATCAAAAGACATTGGCCTATTAATGAAAATGGCGCTTGATAAAGTGGCGTTTGTGCCATTTAGCTTAATGGTTGATCAATGGCGTTGGCAGGTATTTTCAGGGCAAGTAAAGCCGCAAGATTACAATAAAGCATGGTGGGAACTTCGCGAAAAGTACCAAGGTGTGCAAGCGCCTATCGCTCGTAGCGAAGACGACTTTGATCCGGGTGCTAAGTACCACGTCCCGGGTAATACACCTTATACACGTTACTTTTTAGCGCATATTTTACAATTTGAATTTCATCGTAGCTTATGTGAAATTGCCGGTAACGATAAAGCGATTCATCGCTGCTCTATTTATAACTCAAAAGAGGCAGGCGCGAAGCTTAACGCAATGCTAGAAATGGGCTCCTCTCGTCCATGGCAAGAAGCACTTGAAACCGTAACGGGTAAACCACAAATGGACGCTACAGCCATGCTTGACTACTTTGCACCACTACAACGCTATTTAGATGAGCAGAATAAAGGCCGTAATTGCGGCTGGTAATAACTCATCGTTAAATACTCAAACGTCAAAAACAACAAAGCCCGCTTAATTAGCGGGCTTTTTAATACTCTTGTTTTAACTAAGTCAGGAAGTTAATTAAAACTGGTAACGCATGTTAGCAAAGTAAGCATCGTTATCTGAGTCATCTGCGTTATTACCATAACCTACTTTTAGTCCAAGGTTTGGATTAAAGAAGTGTTGGGCGCCAAAAGTATAAGCATCTTCTTTATTATAAGAGGCAAACACTGACGTAGCCTTACTAAAGTAGTAATTAGTTTCTAAATTCCACTGATCATCAGCTTCTTCAAGACTTTCAAATGTACCTTCAACAGTTAAAAAGTTACCTTCTTGCAAATCAACAAAGTACTTAGCTGCTACCGAGCGGTAATCGAAATCATCATCTGATTGAACAGTTACACCAACATAATCAGTGCCATTTAGCATATAGTTATAGGCTAAAGAAAATAATGCGTAATCTTCGCCATCATCATTGTCAACAAATTTGGCTTTTGCTAGTAAGTCAGGGCTGAAAAAATAACCTGCTGTGAACGCAAAAGATTCATTGTTAGAACCAAAATCGCTGTTTTCATATGAAGCGCCAAAAACGACGTCTTTATAAAAGTATTCGCCACCGATTAATGTTAAATCGCTTGCGTCGTTATCTGTGTAAGCACCAAAAACGTTACTTTCTTTATTTATGTACTCAAACTGATCGTAAGGACCTAATGTATCTTTAGGAGAAAAGTAATAAGTAGAATCGATACTGAATTGGTCATCATTATTACTATCTGTAAATTGATAACCTAAATTGCTAACTGAATTATAGCTATCGGCTGCCGCTGCAGTAGTAGCAGCACCTGATAATAAAATGCTCGAAATGATAACGGCTAATTTTTTCATCTTAAATTCCCTATAAATGTTACTTTGTATGCCTCAGCTGTCTAGCTAAAGTCGGGGCGCATCCTAACGCTGAAAAAATGAATGAATTCTGAATGACAGTACAGTTTTACCGCAGTTGAATTGTTAATTTAATGCTTAAATGTAAATGCAAAGCATCTCGCATATTCGTAAAAATAGCAGCATGTCATCATTTAACCTAAATAAGTAATAAATAAGGTACAAACTACCGCTAAAATGAGTGTAAGTTAACTATTCAATAAACCTCATCAATATAATTTACTTTCTTTTTATTTTTTCATTTCTAAAAAAATTACTATTTTTATTTTACCATTTCTCAAATTTCGTTTTCGAACAGGTTTGTATCATTGCGCATTCCTGTATGCTTTTTATACTAGCTATCACTTACCAGTATAAAGAACACTAGTAATTACTATTTTACAGCTATCACCTTCCATCCCCTCAATCTGCTTGATAAAAATAAAGGCCGTAAATACGGCTAGTAATAACTCATCGTTGAACACTCAAACGCCAAAAACAACAAAGCCCGCTTAATTAGCGGGCTTTTTAATACTCTTGTTTAACTAAGTCAGGGAGTTAATTAAAACTGAAAACGCATGTTAGCAAAGTAAGCATCGTTATCTGAGTCATCTGCATTGTTCTCGTAACCTACTTTAAGACCAATGTTTTTATTAATGAAGTGCTGAGCACCAAAGCTGTAAGTATCTTGCTTGTTGTAATTAGCAAATACAGACGTTGCTTTTGAGAAGTAGTAGTTAGTTTCAGCTACCCATTGGTTTTCTGCATCCTCAATGCTTTCGTACTTACCTTCAAAGGTTAAAAAGTTACCTTGTTGTAAGTCGATAAAGTACTTAGCTGCAACTGCACGGTAATCAAAATCGTCATCTGCAGTCACAGTTACACCAACATAATCGGTGCTGTTAAGCATATGGTTATATGCTAAATCAAATAAAGCGTAATCATCGCCATCTTTGTTTTCTACAAGTGTTACTTTAGCTAGTAAGTCAGGGTTAAAAAAGTAACCACCTGTTAGTTTGTAAAGCTCACCGTTAGAGCCTGAATCTGGGTCGTAGTTTTCGTATGATGCGCCAACTAAAAATTCATTGATAAAGTATTCGCCACCAATGTTAGTTAAATCGCCAAAGTCATCATCAGCGTAACCACCATATACATTTGTTTGCTTGTTGATGTATTCAAACTGATCGTACGGGCCTAATGTTTTTTTAGGAGATAAGTAGTAAATAGAATCTACAGCCACGCTGTCGTTGTTATCGCTATCTTTGTAGCTTAAATTACTAATTGAGTTATAGCTGTCTGCAGCAGCCGCAGTGCTAGATAATAAAATGCTTGAAATAATAACTGCTAATCTTTTCATTGTAAGACTTCCCTTTGTACATTGCTTTTTATGCTTTAGCTCTTTGACTAAAGTGTGCACATGCTAACGCTGGGAAACTGAACGAAAACTTAATTAACTAATTGTATTTATTAAGTTAATTGTAAGGAGGTGTAAGAAACTATAACATTAAAGTAGTTGCAACATATAATCAACAACTACTTAAAGTATGTACAATATTTATAGTGCGTGCTGACTAATTACACGATACACCTCATTAATATTATCGCCCGACTTAAATTCTTTACTAATAGGAGTAGGGTCTGACCCAATCCAAATTTTAAGCTCTGCATCTAAATCAAAGTGCCCTGCACTTTCTTTACTAAATTTAGTAATTTTAGAATAGGCAATACTTACCATTTCCATTTTAGAGCCGGTCATACCTTGCTTATCAATTAAAATTAAGCGCTTATTAGTAAAAATAAACATATCACGAATAACCTTGTAAGCTTTTTCTACTTGTTCGCCTTCTATAAGCGTATTAGCAAGTACTTTTTCTAAATCAGAATCATCCACTTCACTTGCGTTACCCATTAAACCGCTCAGTAAACCCATTATACTTTCTCCTGTTTGAATATTTGATTTTCTAATGTGTGGCCATTGACTAACTGCCTATATTGCCAATTTTGTTGATGGCAAAAGTTTAGTAAAGCAATATCAAGCGGCTCATTTGATGGTTGATACTCAACCACATATTCTTTATGTTGGCTCATATAAACACGGCTTACACCTGCTAACAATTGTAGTTGTTGCTCTACATTTTGATAAGCCTCGTTAAGCATTAACGTGTAAAAGTGTTTATCGGTATTATTCTCTTTTGTTTGGTGCTCACTTAGTATGCCTTTATCTAAATGCAGTACTTGCGAGCATAAGCGCTCAAGCTCGGTTAAATCGTGAGAGCTTAAAATAAATGTAGCCTCACTACTTAAGCTAGATACCAGCTCTCGCACTTCTCTTGCATGAATAGGATCGAGCCCTGCGGTTGCTTCATCAAGCATAACAATTTGTGGCGCGCCAATTAGCGCCTGAGCAATAGTCACACGCTTTCGCATACCATGCGATAAATCGCCTGCGCGCTGCTTAGCGACTTCTGTTAAGCCGACTAAATCAAGCACACGCAGTGCCTCGTTATGGCTTTGCTTGGTACTCATACCTTGCAGCTTGCCATAAAAGGCAAGTTGCTTATCAATATTAAAACGAGGATCTAACTGTGCATCTTGTGGCAACGCACTGACCTTATTAAAAAGTGCTGCACTACCAGGCTTGTGCCCTAAAATAGAGAGCTCACCATGACTTGGGTTTATATACCCACAAAGTAAACTAAACAGTGTGGTTTTACCGGCACCATTGGGGCCCACTAACGCCACCGGTGCACCTTGTTTTATTTCAAAGTTAACATTATTAAGTGCTTGTTTCGCACCATATGATTTACTTAGTCCGCTGGCTGTAATTAATGATTTCATAGCGAACTCCTTGTAAATATTCGATGCCCAATAGCAATAAGCACAACGCTTTGTAACAGCGGTACGCCTAATGCGGTCATTATTGGTAAGTTTTGCCCAGCTAATAATTCAGAGTTTACTCCAGGAAATAAATAATCCAGTGCATTTAAAGCTGGTATTTGCCAAGCCAGTATACCTACAACAATGCCACCTCCCGCGAAATATAAAATCGCCAGTACAATGGCTAAACGTGATGAGCGTGCAATAGTATTTATTAAACTCATTAGTGCTACAAATGGACTAAGTGTCACCACTAAGGTTAAGAATATTGATAACGCACGAAAAAAACCACCAGCAAGCAAACTTGGATCTCTAAAGCCTAAAACCGCTAAAGTGGCTATAAGTGTAATACCTACTAAACAGGCTAATACGGCTAATTGACCTAAAAAACGACCAAAAAGTATTTCAAAGCGTGTTGAGCGTAGCGATAAAAACCTTAACGTTCCGCGCTCTCTGTCACCTACAGTCTGGTCGCTGCAAATAAATATGGCGAAAAGAGGAAAGCTGTACAAAGCTATTAGCCAATACATAGCAAACTCAGATTCAGGCCAATCCAATAATTTACTTAATCCTATAGAGCCTGATATATCACGTGCTAGTTGCTCAAAGTCTGGCGCACTTATAATACTTACAGCCTGCCCAATTGGGTAACGCAGTATTATTAGCCACACAAGTGCAAATGCAGCCAGCGCGATTAAACCACGCTTAGTTAAAAACATGCGCACAAGCTCAAATCCCGCAATATGCGTTAGTCGCCTCATATTTATCGGTAGTGGTGTTACCATTGGCTATCCTTAATGACGTTTTATGATTAAAGTATTGTTCAACACTAAGTGTAAACACCTTGAATTACCAGCAAAAAAAAGCTCACCTTACGTGAGCTTTGTAACAAACCATTTAAATGTAATTGGTCATACTTTATTTAACCATTTTTATAAATGCTGTTGGTATATCTCAAGCGCTTGGCTTAAGTCGTTAATTAAATCACCAACGTCTTCAAGGCCAATATGCAAACGAATCACAGGGCCCAAATCCCAGCCGGTATTTGAGCGAAGCCTCTTCATGGTTAAATTAGCCGTTACTAAACTTTCAAAACCGCCCCACGAAAAGCCCATTTTAATATGCTCAAGGCTATCTAAAAACGCATCAATTGCTTTTTGGTTACCGGTTTTCATTACTATTGAAAATAAACCATTGCTGCCATCAAAGTCGCGTTTAAAGAACTCATGCCCTGGGCAGGTTTCAAATGCTGGGTGGCGAATGTGATCAACAAGCTCATGTTGCTCTAGCCATTTAGCAACTTCTATAGCTGCTTTTTCATGTTGATTTAAACGCACGCCCATTGTACGTAACCCCCTGAGAGCTAAATACGCATCATCGGCACTGGTGCATTGCCCTAATAGGTAGGAGTGTTCACGAAGGGTTGGCCAATACTTTTTATTAGCAACAGCTACACCCATCATTACATCTGAATGACCCACAATATATTTTGTTGCCGCTTGGATACTAATATCTACACCATGCTCTAATGGGCGGTAGTGCATGCCATTGCCGTAGGTGTTATCAAGCATAGTCATAATACTTTGCTCGTTTGCTACTTTTACCATGGCAGGTACATCTTGTATTTCCATGGTAATAGAGCCCGGAGACTCTAAAAACAATACCTTAGTATTTGGCTTTATATACTCTTTAATACCCGCGCCAATAGTTGGTGGGTAATAAGTGGTAGTAACACCAAGTCCAGCTAAAATTTTATCGCAAAAGTCGCGCGTTGGTTCATACACGTTATCAACCATCAAAATATGATCGCCCGCTTTTACAAACGACAGCAGCGCTTGGCTAATAGCCGCCGCACCACATGGATATAACGCGCAGCCTTCGCCGCCTTCAAGCTCAGTTATTGCTTCTTGCAGGGCAAAATGCGTAGTAGTTCCACGACGGCCATAAAATAAAGTTTTGTCGCCACGCGTTTTAGCGGCTTCTTTTAGATCAGCCACGGTATCAAATACAATGGTAGAGGCTCGTTGTACTACCGGGTTTACTACACCATGGGTATAGGCCTTTTTGCGTCCTGATGAGACTAGTTGAGTGTTTTTATTACTTTTACCCGACATTGTTATTCCTTATGGATGAGTGCGCCAGTGTTCAATTAAATAACGAGATATAGAATCAGTTCGAGGAAGCTTTAAGTGCTCCCCTTCATCATGCCAATTACCAAATTGCGCTAAATCTTCACGGCTAAACCATTTTGCATCGTCTAGTTCGTCTTTATCTACATTAATTTGCTCTGATGTCGCCTTTGCAAAAAAGCCAAGCATAATAGAAGAAGGGAAAGGCCAAGGCTGAGAAGCAATATATTTAACATCCATTACTTCAATACCGGCTTCTTCTTTGACTTCACGGGCTACTGCTTGCTCAAGTGTTTCACCTGGGTCTACAAACCCAGCAAGTGACGAATACATACCTTGCGGCCATATTGCCTGACGACCCAGTAAACAGCGCTCTACACCATCAGCAAATACCTTTGTAACCACCATTATTACGGCCGGATCGGTACGTGGGAATGTAGGATGCTTACAATGCTCGTTTTCACATAAGCGAGAGTGCCCTGCTTCAACTAACTTGTTTTTGCTACCGCAGCGCCCGCAAAAACTATGGGTTGCATGCCAATAACACAGTCCACGAGCAAGTGCGGCAATAGAGCCGTCTTGCATATCCACCTGAGGGCCATATTGTCGAATATCAAAAAATTGTGCATTCCCAATAACGGGGGCTAGTTCGTCGTCGTGTATTTTAGAGACATCGAGAGCAAACACACCATTTTCATCATCGTCAGAACCTAAAAAAATGGCGTTTGATAAATCTAAATGTGCAACTTGTTGATGCGTTAAATAGCACACTTGAGGGGAGTCTTTAAAAAACAAAGTGTGATTGTTATTCACTAAAAGCCACTTACTTTTCGCCGACACTTTTGCTTGTAACCACTTAGGGTTTTTACGAAAGTTTGAGCCTCTATCTAGCGGCATGTTGCTGTAATGAAGCATTTAAATCCTTGGTAACACGTTATGTTTTAAAATTACCATAACCCTTTAGCAAACCCAATTTATTCACGCCACAAAACAACCCTATTTAGTTCACTATTAAAATCTCTCAAGTTACACGAATCAAAGCTGCGCAGGAATTAATCAATTTTGTTAACTTACATTAGTAAGGTGTCATCAATTAAATGAAATTGTGCTGCACTTTGTTTTAGCACTTCGGCGGTGAGCCTGTCGGCACCATATACATCACACGGTACATTATATTGGTTTTTTAAATGCCCTAATAATAAAGCAAAGTCACCATCACCAGAGAGCAAAATCACTTTATCAAGATTTTTGCCTTGCTCTAGCATATCTATCGTTATGCCTACATCCCAATCGCCCTTGGCGCTGCCATCGCGACGCTGAATAAAGGGCTTTAGCTTTACCTCAAAGCCAATGGCGCGCAAAATATTTTGAAATTGATTTTGCTTTTCATCGCCACGATAAATTGCATACGCAAAAGCACAATCAATGGTGTATTGCTGCTTCATTAGCGCCCAAAAGGCGTTGTAATCAAAGTTTTTACGATAACTTTCACGACACGTGTAATAAATGTTTTGTACATCAACAAAAATACCTACACGCGGTTTACTGTTTTGCTGCTCGTTATGTAAAGTCATTTTTTTCCTAAGAGGATTAATGCTAATGGCGCTTTGTAAATGCAGCGCCATAAAAATTTAGTTCCTTGCAATTGCCCTTTAAGTAACCTAAATTAGTTACTTAATTAAATGTAACCATATTTGGTTACTTAGCCAAATGTAACTGGTTTTAGTTACCTTGAAGTTGGATTTTTATGATTGGTGTGATCAGCGGCGATATAATTAAATCGCAAAAAATACCTAAGCAACAATACGATGCCATGCTTTATCAGTTAGAGCAAAGTTTGCGTGCAATTAGCAATAAATCAACGCTTTGGAACATTTACCGAGGTGATGCATTTCAGCTACAAGTTAACCAAGGTGAGCAGTTAATTAAAACTGCCATCCTCATATATTTACACTTAAAATCTGCAGGATACGAGGTCCGACAAAGTATGGCACTTGGTCAAATTGATAACCCGCGCAGTGATATAAAAACAGCCACAGGCTCAGCTTATACTCTCTCAGGGCAAGGCCTTGATAAAATAACCAACCAACGCTTTGCATTTAATATAACCGAGCAAAGCATAGACGAAAGCTTTAGCCTTAATCTCATTTTTGTTGATACCTTACTGAGTAAAATAACAAAAGCACAGGCAAACGCTTTGTACGTGTATTTAACGCAAAAAAATAACAACCACGCAGCACTTGCTAAAGAGCTCAATACAAGCCGCGAAAACGTGACTAAACTACTTAATTTAGCTAACTATCAACTTATAGAGCGCTTTATCACGTATGCAGAACAGGTTATAAAAAATATAATAAAAGGAATCGCATAATGGCGTTTTCGTTACTGCTGGTGGCACTTATTATTGGTCACTTACTCGCTGATTTTTACTGGCAACCTATGAGTTGGGTGAACGATAGAAACTCCCGCCACTTTAAAGCTAAAAAGCTCTATTTACATGTGCTAGTACATGGCATAACAAACGCTATTATTCTCGCTTTTTGGGAATATACCTATGGCTGGCAGCAACTGAGTACTGTGTTACTTGCCACAGCTGTAATTGTGCTTAGTCATTACTTTATTGATATAGCTAAGTCGTATTCAAATAAAGGAGTAGTGCCATTTTTACTCGACCAAATAGCGCATATAGCCGTAATAATAGCGCTGTGTATTTATATAACGGATAACCAAAGTTTAATCGCATACGTAAGCGCACTTGCCACGAACCCTAACGTACTCTGGGTTGTATGCGGATATTTAATTATATTAAGCCCAAGTGCCGTATTTATTAGAATGATGCTAGAAAGGCTCACCGCTCACTTTTCAAGTGAGGGCAGCTTGCCATTGGCTGGGCAAAGCATTGGCATGATAGAGCGCGTATTAATGCTGAGCTTTATATTGCTTGATCAATTTGCGGGGCTTGGCTTTTTACTAGCTGCAAAGTCGGTATTTAGGTTTGGCGATTTAAGTGCCAGTAAAGATAAAAAGCTCACTGAGTATGTAATGCTAGGCACCTTACTAAGCGTAAGTGTTACTTTATTTGTAGGTTTAGCCGTTAATTATTTAATTAGGTAAGTGTAAATTTTAGATAATAAAAAACGCGCTACCTCTATTTACTAAAATGAAGTAAGCGCGTTTTTTGTATTATACCAAGCTGCTTAATTAAATATTATTGCAAGTTGGTATTGTAATTAATCATTATTATTTGGGCGACGACGGCGCTGACCATTACCACCAACCGATTGGCGTTTTGCCCATGGGTTTTGTGCATTATCATCTGTTTTGGCTGCTGGCTTTTTAGAACCACCACGACGAGGGCCTGTACCATTACCGCCATTGTTTGGCTTTTTACTGTTAGGCTTACTGCTATCAGATTTAGGCTTATTAAAAGGCTGTTTTTTCTTAGGCTTTTTAGCTGGCAATGGGCGAGCATCAAGTGCACGCTCAGCTACTGGGTTTACTGGCTCAAAACCATCTTCCTCAGCACGAGGAATAAGCTCACCAATAAAGCGCTCAATGCCGTATAAATCTACTGCATCTTCCGTTGTTACAAACGAAATAGCATGGCCCGATGCACCAGCACGACCTGTACGGCCAATACGATGTACATAATCTTCATATACATTAGGTAAATCGTAGTTTACTACATGCGGGAGCTCAACAATATCAAGGCCACGAGCCACAATATCAGTGGCTACAAGTACACGTACTTCACCGCTTTTAAAACCATCAAGAGCTTTTACGCGCGCGCCTTGTGATTTATTACCATGAATAGCGGCACCTACAATGTCGTCGCGCTCAAGTTGTTTAACTAGGCGGTTAGCACCATGTTTAGTTCGGCTAAATACTAAAACTTGCTGCCAATCGTTGCTACGAATTAAATGACTTAGTAAAGCAGTTTTACGCCCTTTATCTACCGCATAAACGCTTTGCGTAACACTTTTAGCTGTGGTGTTTTTTGCTGCAACTGAAATTTCAACAGGATCGTTTATTAAGCCTTTAGCTAATGCACGAATATCATCTGAAAACGTTGCCGAAAACATAAGGTTTTGGCGCTTAGGTGGCATTTTAGCAATGAGACGTTTAATGTCGTGAATAAAGCCCATATCAAGCATTCGGTCAGCTTCATCAAGTACGAGTACTTCAACGCTATCAAACTTAACTGCATTTTGATTATGTAGATCAATTAAACGCCCAGGCGTTGCCACTAAAATATCAACCCCTTTGCGAAGGCGCTGCATTTGCGGGTTAATTTTAACGCCACCGTATACAACAAACGAACTGACATCCGAATGCTTAGCGTATTCCTCAACGTTTTCGCTAACTTGCAGTGCAAGCTCACGGGTCGGCGCTAAAATAAGTGCGCGTACGTGATTACTTTTAGCTTTAGGACCTGACGATAAACGTTCAATAAGTGGTAATGTAAAACCAGCTGTTTTACCAGTACCGGTTTGTGCAGCCGCCATTACATCGCGACGTTCAATAATTGCAGGAATTGCTTGAGCCTGAATAGGCGTTGGCGTTTCATAGCCCTTTTCTAAAACCGCATTAACTAAAGACTGTGATAAACCTAAACCATCAAAACTCATATAAACTCTCTTTTAAATAAGGCTACGTTAGCCAGTTGCGCGCATTATACCTGTCATGGCTAAGAATGCATGACATTATTTACGTTGTTGGCAATTGAGCATAGCTTAATAAAATTAAACCAGTCATCATATTGCTTAAAAATGCAAAAAACGGCCAGTAGCCGTTTTTTGTTTATACCTAATAGCGCTTATTATTAGCGCTATTTAACACCTAGCTCGCGTAAGCGCTCTTGTAGGTAACTGTCAGCAGTGTAACGTTCAGACAAAACAACATCTGGACGCGGGTGTAAAAACAGCGGCAACGAAATGCGTGATTTAGTAGACGCCTTACCTGTAGGGTTAATTACACGGTGAATAGTCGATGGAAAATATCCGCCCGACGCTTCTTGTAACATGTCACCAATATTAATAATAAGGCTGCCAAAATCACATGGTACGTCTAACCAACCACCATCTGTTTTTTGAACTTGTAGGCCTGGCTCGTTTGACGCTGGCAATACAGTTAACAAGTTGATGTCACCGTGGGCAGCAGCGCGAATAGCACCTGGCTCTTCGTCACCTGTCATTGGCGGGTAATGTAAAATACGTAACAATGTTTGCTCAGAATCAGCAATCATGTCTTTTAAATCAATAGAGAACTTAGCACGTACATCCGCTGGTGCCTCTGCTTGAACCCAGCTTAAAAGCGTTGCTGCAAATTCGTTAGCTAAGCGGTAGTACTCACGTACGTCAGCTTCAAGCTGCGCCGGTACTCGGCCTTTAGGGTAAACATGAAAGTACTCTTTAATGTCTTTTACTGTAAAGCCTTTAGCTACTTCAGATACTGAAGGCGGAAAATAACCGTCTTGCGTTTCTTTAGAGAATAAAAAGTCGTGCTTTTGCTCTGAATTAAAGAAGTCTTGCCAATTTTTATAGATAGACTCAACTAAAGATTGTGGAATTGGGTGATTCTTTAATACACCAAAACCAGTATTTCTTAACGATTCAACAAAGTGAGCAGCCGCATCGGGAGCTTTATAATCAACAGTAGGTAATTGCATTGTACGTTCCAGTGAATAGGTTGTTAGAAGTGAACTGCTTTAAAATATAGTTAACATGCCAAGATAAAGTAGCAAATCCTTCATTATAGCGCCGTGCGAGGATAGACAAACCACCTCAAAAACATAAGGACAAATGTCCTTAAGGCTATTTAATAAACAGTTCACTTGATCGAGATCAAAGCAGAATAAACATTGAATTTGCAACAAATAATGCCTATATCTGGTCTATGATTGTAATGTATTAAATTGCGACACGAAGGCTTCCACATGCGACAAAAAGTATCTTTTAAAAGCGGCGATTTAGAACTTGCCGGTCAACTCGAACGCCCATCTGGCGATATAAAGTTTTATGCGCTCTTTGCCCACTGCTTTACCTGCGGAAAAGACATAGCAGCTGCAACCCGTATTAGCCGTGCACTTACCCAGCAAGGGATTGCCGTACTGCGTTTTGATTTTACTGGCCTTGGTAATAGTGATGGCGATTTTGCCAATAGTAATTTTTCTTCGAATATTCAAGACTTAGTGGCCGCAGCCGATCACTTGCGAAATAATTTTGAAGCCCCCCAGCTATTAATTGGCCACAGCTTAGGCGGTGCAGCCGTGCTTGCTGCAGCAGAGCATATTCCTGAAATATCAGCGATTACAACCATTGGCGCACCGTCAGATGCGCAGCATGTAGCGCATAACTTTGAAGCACACCTTGATGAAATTAACGCAGCAGGTGAAGCTAAAGTAAGCTTAGCCGGGCGTGAATTTACCATTAAAAAGCAATTTGTAGAGGACATAGCAAAATACGGTCGTAGCCACATAGGCAAATTAAAACGCGCGTTATTAGTTATGCACTCCCCTGTTGATTCCACAGTAAATATTTCTGAAGCTGAGAAAATTTACGCATCAGCGAAACACCCTAAAAGTTTTATAAGCCTAGATAACGCCGATCACTTATTAACTAATAAAGACGACGCTGATTACGCAGCCACTATTATTGCTAATTGGGCAAACCGCTACGTTGAATATGATAAAACTGGCTATAGCGCAAAATTAGAAGGTGGAAAAGTTTTAGTAGAAGAAAAAGACCATATATTCACTCAGCATGTGAGCACCAAAGATCATACATGGCTTGCAGATGAACCTATAAAAGTAGGTGGAAATAACTTAGGCCCTGATCCATACGATCATATACTCGCAGGCCTAGGCGCGTGTACATCAATGACATTGCGTATGTACGCCACGTTAAAAAAGCTGCCGCTTGATCATGTAAAAGTAGAGCTTGAACACACGCGTGACTACTACCAAGATTGCGACAACGGTGAATGCACTCAAACACTTGAAGCCATTACCCGTAAAATAACCCTACGCGGCGACTTAACTGAAGCACAGCGCCAACGCCTGCTAGAAATAGCCGACAAATGCCCTGTACATAAAACCCTGCATAACAGCCCTCTTGTTGTCAGTGAGTTAGTTGAGTAACTAAAACAAAAATAGCGCAGCCATGGCTGCGCTATTTAATAAAGTAAAGCCCTACAAGTTTTATTAATTTAAAAACGCCACTACTTCTTTACTTATTCTATCTACCAGCCACGCTGGCCCGCCATCGTACATATCGTTATGTCGCGATTTTTCAATCGTTATTTGGCTAACAGGAAACTCTTTAAGCTCTGTATCGTTTAACAGCACATTTGCATCAGCTGGATAATCACTACCACGAAGTGTAAGTACGCGTATGCTTTTATTACGTGGGATCAACATACGGCGGTGATCGAGTGTAATTACTTGGCTTACTTCATCTGGATAGATTGCAGCGTATAAAGCGGATATATCGCCGCCGTTTGAGTGGCCAAATAACGTGAGCTGAGAAAAGTTATACTCAGGGTATTGCGCACTTAGTTGATTAACTAAAAACTTAAGCGTTACTACACCGCGGTGCCAGTTTTCCATACGGGTAGTTAAATAGGGCTGATTGTGGTTGAGTTTAGGGTCGGTTTTAAGCTCATGCGCCACTGCAATACTTAAATAGCCTTGTGCATTAAATAGCTTACTCGCAAACGTGTAGTCATTGTGGCTAATGCCGTAGCCCGCATTTACAAATGCTACAGGGCACTTTGCCTGCCCGCTGCATTGATTACTATTATTTGGGAGTGTGATATTGATAGGAATGGTGCGATTGCGGCTTTCATCTACTATCACACCGTCTTGAGCAAAGCTCAATGGTGACATTAAACTCGCGCTTAGTGTAAGTGCGCTTAATATTAGTAACTTTTTTATTGCTTTATGCATGTTTTAAATTATATAAATTATTGTTTTTAAATAAAAATAACTTTTACCATAAAGGTTAGCGCGCGTCATTGCTAATGTATGCGATAATACGGGTATTATTTTTAGTTAATTTAGAAAGTACCCCATGAAATCATATAACACCATTGAACAACGTATCGACATTTTGCAAAGTCGAATAGAAGCCTACAAAGAAGAAATTGCCGTATTAAAGGCCGAGCCAAAAAGTAATAACGAGCGTATTATTTTCAAATTTATTGAAACCGGCAGCACAGGTAAAACAAAAGACTTTGTTCGTGAGTTAGGAATAAAGTCGCCGCGCGATAGCTTATATTCATCAGGTGATGTAACTAAGCTTGTTAAAGACGGTGCTGATGATATTACCCCTGCGTTACTGGAAATTGCTCGCGCACTTGCAAGCGCACGTAACAAAAATGGCCCTAGCTGTTAATAACTAGCTAAAGCTATTATTAATCTCAATGTAGGTTATTTATTGTTTAGAAGCTCGCATTTTGTAGCTTCTAAACAACGTAAACTAGTCACAAAGCTCTATATCAAGGCTTTTAAGCAAATTAAGTGCTTCAAAGCGCTCAAATTTAGCCCCCGCTAATACATTATTATTTAAATCAATATTAAACTCAGTTGCACCAACAAAGTCACACTTAGTTAAATTGGTCTGAAAAAACTCACTATCGCGAAAATCTGTTCCGGTAAACTTACTTTGCTTTAAGTTGCCATGTCTAAAATCAACGTTTTTTGCAAAGCAGTGAATTAGTTTTAGTGATTTTAAAGTTAAATCATAAAAAGAGCTGTTACTAAGCTCACAGCTATTAAAGCTCACCGGCGCATCAATACTCAGTGCTCCCCAATCAGCATCGCCCCACTGCACACTGTTTAGCTTACAATCACTAAAGCTTACATTTTCAAGGGAGCTGTAGCCCCACTTGAGTGACGACAAATTACAATTTTTAAAGCTGCACTCTATAAATCGGCATGTTTTAAAGTGCGCCTGTGAGAAATCACACTCAGTAAACGTACACGCTTCAAATTCAGCGTTTTCAATTAATTGCTCTGCTAACTGCAAGGTACTAAATTGCTGGTCGTAATAATGATTATTATTGGAAATTGACACTGTTACTGCTTATCCGTAATTAGGTTTTTGTTAATGAGCGTAAGGGCTCGTTTTAGGCAAATCTTGTTTAAGCGCTAATAAGGCTATAAAAATTAAGCCAAACAGCGGAAATACTGCTAAACATCCGCCTACAAAGGCTAAAACGCCAGGCATGGTACTTTTACGTTTACCTATTTTGTAGCTAATAAGCGCAAAAATCGGAATGCAAAACATAATAAAAAAAGCCAAAAATTCACCAAATAATGTGAGATTAAACGACATAAGAACTCCCTCTCTATTGAATAATACCAATCAGCTTAAGTTACTAGTCATTTATAGCGACAGATAAATAGAGTGATAACAAGGCATAAATATCGACATATAGTTTTGCATGAGAAATTTATAACACTGTTAACGCTTTGTTTAGCACGCTAAAAAGGCTAAATATTTAAGCCGATTGGTACAATATTTAAACTGCTTTAAATTTAACCATAAAAAAACCCCTAGGCATACTCCTAAGGGTTTTTAAATCTAGCTAATCACACGTGTTGTGCGTGGTATTACTCTTCGCTAGGAATTGCTTTTTCTACTACGCTAATTGCAAGCTCAGTTAAAGAGTCGCTATTAGCTTTACTAGGTGCATCGGTTAATAAGCACGATGCTTGAGTGGTTTTAGGGAAAGCAATAACGTCACGAATGTTATCTGTACCACATAAAAGCATAACTAAACGGTCAAGACCAAAGGCTAAACCTGCATGCGGCGGTGTGCCGTATTTAAGGGCATCAAGTAAAAAGCCAAACTTATCTTGTTGCTCTTGTGCGTCAATACCTAAAATTCTAAATGCTGCTTCTTGCATATCTGCATTGTGAATACGTACCGAACCGCCACCTACTTCGTAGCCGTTTAATACCATATCGTAAGCATCTGAAATAGCCGCTGCTGGGTTTGCTTCAAGCTCTTCTGCGCTAATATCTTTTGGTGCTGTGAATGGATGGTGTACTGCGTGAAGCACCCCTTCGTCATCTTCTTCAAACATTGGGAAGTCAACAACCCAAAGTGGCGCCCAACTATTAAGATTAGTGATTTCTAAATCAACACCAATCTTCAAGCGAAGCGCGCCCATTGCTTCGTTTACAACGTTGCGTTTATCAGCACCAAATAAAATAATATCGCCAGTTTGTGCGTTAGTACGCTCAAGTAACTGGGTAATTACCTCTTCGTTTAAAAACTTAGCTACTGGAGATTGAACGCCCTCAGCACCTGCATCGCGGTCGTTTACTTTCATCCACGCCATGCCTTTAGCGCCGTAAATACCAATAAACTTGGTGTAATCATCAAGTTGTTTGCGAGAAAGTTTAGCGCCACCCGGTACAGTTAGTACAGCAACACGGCCTTTTTCGTCATTAGCAGGACCAGAGAAAACATTAAACTCTACGTCTTTAACTAAATCTGCAACATCAACTAATTTCATTGGGTTACGTAAATCTGGCTTATCTGAACCATACAGGCTCATTGCCTCGCTGTAAGGCATAATTGGGAAGTCGCCTAAATCAACGTTTAATAATGATTGCCACATCTCACGAATCATTTTTTCAGTCATACCACGTACTTGATCAGAGCTCATGAACGAGGTTTCTAAATCTATTTGGGTAAATTCTGGTTGGCGATCAGCACGTAAATCTTCATCACGGAAACATTTAACAATTTGGTAGTAACGGTCAAAACCCGACATCATTAACAATTGCTTAAACAACTGTGGCGACTGCGGTAACGCGTAAAAGCTACCTTTGTGAACACGGCTCGGTACTAAATAATCGCGCGCGCCTTCTGGTGTTGCTTTAGTAAGTACAGGTGTTTCGATATCTAAAAAGCCGTTTTCATCTAAAAAGCGGCGAACAAAGCTACTTGCTTTAGCGCGTAATTTAATACGGTCGCTCATTTCAAGGCGACGTAAATCTAAGTAACGGTACTTTAAGCGGCGCTCTTCTGAATTTGTTTGGTTAAAATCAAGCGGTAATGGCTCTGAACGGTTAATGATTGTAAGCTCAGTACCTAAAATTTCCACTTCGCCAGTTGCCATATCTTTATTTATTTGGCTGTCTGGGCGCGCACGTACAACCCCTTTTAACTGCACACAAAATTCTTGACGAAGTTTGTTAGCGGTATCCATTAGTCCTTCAACTTCTGGATCGAATACAACTTGTACTAAACCTTCTCTATCGCGTAAATCGACAAAGATAAGTCCACCAAGGTCACGTCGTTTGTTGATCCAGCCACATAGTTCAACTTCTTGATCTACGTGAGTTTTATTTAGCTGTCCGCAATATATAGAGCGCATAGTTTTCCTGTCAGATAAAAGGCTTTAACGGTTAAATTTATTTGTTTTAAGGCGTGTGATTTAAAAAACAGGTCACCACAATACAAATAAAGCCGCTAGCAATCTAAAAATAATCAAATTAAGCCCTGCATTATACCCAAGTAGTATCAAGATGCTAGGGCGTGTGTTTAGCTTTGTAATGTTAATTTGCAGCAACTACCAAATGTATTTGGTACACTTGCGTCACGAAGTAATTTATCAGCTATTTATATGTTATATATTGGATGCCCTCAGTGGTCGAGCAACGCGTGGAAAGGCAATTTATTTTCAAGCCAATGTAAAAACGCCGATATGCTTAGCCAATACGCACAGCATTTTAATTCAGTTGAAGGCAATACCAGCTTTTACGCCGATCCATCGCCAAGCACTCTATTACGCTGGGCACAAAGTGTACCCGATGACTTTAAGTTTACATTTAAATTTCATCGTCGTTTTAGTCACGAGCTACAGCTCAGTAACATTCAAACAGAGCTTACCGATTGGCTTAGCTTGTTCTCCCCTATTTTAGAAAAAACAGGGCAAGTTATGCTGCAATTACCCAAAGCATTTGGGCCAAACGACTTACCTAAGCTCGCCCAGTTTATTAGCTTGCTCCCCAAGGAGCTAAGTTACGGGGTAGAAGTACGCCACAGCGATTTTTTTACAAAAGGCGAAGCCGAAATTGCCCTAAATCAGCTATTAATGGCAAATAATATAAACCGTATTTCTATGGATACGCGCGCGCTTTTTGCAATAAAGCCCACCACCGAGGCGTTAATAGATGCACAACAAAAAAAGCCCCACTTACCTGTACATGCAATAGCTACAGGCATGCAGCCTATGGCGCGCTTTGTCATAGCCGATTTACAAAACGACTATAAACCCTTTTATAAGCCGTGGCTAAGTAAAGTAAAACAATGGCTTGATGAGGGTAAAACACCCTATGTGTTTTTTCATACTGCCGATAACCGTGAATCGCCACTACTTGCACGCCAATTTTGTGAAGACCTAGGGTACAGTCACCCAGTATTAAATCCATTCAGCGGTGAAAAAGAAGCCCACCAGCCTACGCTTTTTTAAATAGAGAATAAAAATGAGTGAATACGCACGCTATTTTACCGGCTACCCAGCCAATATTGTTGAGCAGGTATTAAGCCTAATTAAAAACAAAAAAGTAAGTAACTACTTACTAAAAAAGTACCCGCAAGCGCACACCATAACCACCGATAAACTGCTTTACAGCTACGCCACTGATTTAAAAAAACAGTATTTAAAAAACGCCCCACCGTTTGGCCGCGCAGCATTTAAAAAACAAGGCGATATGGTCACCAATGCATTAGGTACTCACACTTACCGCATGCAAGGTAAAACCCGTAAGCACGACTTAGCCATAAACAGCGATTTACTGCGCGCACCCGAGCCACTACTAAAAGCATTAGTCGTACACGAACTCGCGCATTTTAAAGAAAAAGACCACAACAAAGGCTTTTATAAACTGTGTTGTCACATGGAGCCGCAGTATCACCAGTTAGAGTTAGATTTACGGATTTTTTGTGTGGTAGTCGCGATGGGTGAGAATCCTTATTAGGCGGTCAATTTCATGATGATCACAAAGCCATATTTATCTTTCGAATTTGCAGATGCTTTTGAACTTTTAAGTAAGACAAAGAATAGTTTCTATTTATCCGGTAATGAATTGCCGCTAGGGTATTTTCCAATACGGAATCAGCATACATCTAAATTTTATTGTGGTAATAGTTGCCTACTTCATACGAATTTAGTAATAGCAGCTTCCCTTGGGGCTGCTGACGTATAGCTAGAGTCACTGACTCTTTCGAATCTGCTTTCGCTACTTTACCAATATCGCTAGAGTCTAACCCTAGCTCCTTAGCTAGTTGCTCCATCTCTTTTTGCATTTTTGGGAGTATTTCGGTTTTTAACTTCTCTGCAGCCTGCTCATAACGAATTTTCTCCTCTTCAGTTGAAGCCGTTTTAGCTATTTGTTCAAATTCCTCAATGCCCTCTTGGGCGCCCTTCACATCACCAACTCTGCCGTTATAATTAAAGTATAGGTCCATTAAATTATGAGTAAGTTGCATCTATTTCCCCTTTTGATGAATTAATATATTCACAGTTATAACTATAAGCAAAATTCACACCAAGTAACTCATAACTAAACTGTTTGTTGCCTTATAATATTAATTATTACCTAAAACAAAAAACGCGATATCAAATCGCGTTTTTAAGTAACTTTTCAACTGGCAGCTCAAAAGCGTGTTGGGTTTCGTTTCACTCAACCCAACCTGCATAAATAAACTTAAAGCCCTAATTCAGCCATAAAGTCGTCATCGGCATCATCTTTTTCTGCTTCTTTTGACTTTACTTTTTCTTTTTCGGCTTTTTGTTTAGCTTCGTTTTCAATAATATCGTCTGGGTCTATTGCTTCTACAATGTCAAAATCATGAAGTTTAATAAACTCAGTTTTATCCATTGCCAACTCTAGATAAAAGATATTTTGTATGGTCACCAATGCATTAGGTACTCACACTTACCGCATGCAAGGTAAAACCCGTAAGCACGACTTAGCCATAAACAGCGATTTACTGCGCGCACCCGAGCCACTACTAAAAGCATTAGTCGTACACGAACTCGCGCATTTTAAAGAAAAAGACCACAACAAAGGCTTTTATAAACTGTGTTGTCACATGGAGCCGCAGTATCACCAGTTAGAGTTAGATTTACGGATTTTTTGTGTGGTAGTCGCGATGGGTGAGAATCCTTATTAGGCGGTCAATTTCATGATGATCACAAAGCCATATTTATCTTTCGAATTTGCAGATGCTTTTGAACTTTTAAGTAAGACAAAGAATAGTTTCTATTTATCCGGTAATGAATTGCCGCTAGGGTATTTTCCAATACGGAATCAGCATACATCTAAATTTTATTGTGGTAATAGTTGCCTACTTCATACGAATTTAGTAATAGCAGCTTCCCTTGGGGCTGCTGACGTATAGCTAGAGTCACTGACTCTTTCGAATCTGCTTTCGCTACTTTACCAATATCGCTAGAGTCTAACCCTAGCTCCTTAGCTAGTTGCTCCATCTCTTTTTGCATTTTTGGGAGTATTTCGGTTTTTAACTTCTCTGCAGCCTGCTCATAACGAATTTTCTCCTCTTCAGTTGAAGCCGTTTTAGCTATTTGTTCAAATTCCTCAATGCCCTCTTGGGCGCCCTTCACATCACCAACTCTGCCGTTATAATTAAAGTATAGGTCCATTAAATTATGAGTAAGTTGCATCTATTTCCCCTTTTGATGAATTAATATATTCACAGTTATAACTACAAGCAAAATTCACACCAAGTAACTCATAAATAAACTGTTTGTTGCCTTATAATATTAATTATTACCTAAAACAAAAAACGCGATATCAAATCGCGTTTTTAAGTAACTTTTCAACTGGCAGCTCAAAAGCGTGTTGGGTTGGGTTTCGTTTCACTCAACCCAACCTACATAAATAAACTTAAAGCCCTAATTCAGCCATAAAGTCGTCATCGGCATCATCTTTTTCTGCTTCTTTTGACTTTACTTTTTCTTTTTCAGCTTTTTGTTTAGCTTCGTTTTCAATAATATCGTCTGGGTCTATCGCTTCTACAATGTCAAAATCATGAAGTTTAATAAACTCAGTTTTATCCATTGCCAACTCTAGATAAAAGATATTTTGGTTACGCGTAGTAAAGGTTACGCGGCGTGCTTGTGGGCGATCCATGGTGGTATCTACCGATATTTGCACTTGTTTGTTGATTGCCATCATTTTTGGCTGGTTTTGTGTAATAGACGTATGTAATTGCTCGCGTACTTTAGAGGTAAAGTCGCCAACAATTTGGTTCATCAGCTCGCCCATTACATTTGAAACATCGTCTGATAAATGGCTATGGGCAATTTCTTCCTCTGGCATGCCCATATTGCGCATGTAATCACCATAAATCTCCATTGCGGCTTGCGCAGTAAAATTGGTTACAACAAGCCCTGTAAAGCCACCGTCAAATAATACGAAGCAACCTATATCTGGTCGCATACAGGTGCGCGTTATTTTTTGCACCATGGCTGAGTAGCTTATTTCGTTACCACTTGCTGATGAAAGGACTCCCGTCACTGAATGACAAAGGGTTGCTAATATATCGTCTGTACTAATTACCTTACTTTTGCTCATTTAACGCTCTCTTTTATACTTATTATTCATTATTCTAGCCAAGCTACTGAATTTATCACTGACTATCCAGCATAAAATGTTAAAATAGCATCATTATTTTTAAAGAGACTGCCTTCGTGACCATAAAAGACAGTATTTATGCCTCTGAGCAACAAGTAAAAGATTTTAGCTTTGACCAAAATGTGGTTGAAGTATTTCCTGATATGATTCAGCGCTCTGTACCTGGTTATGCCACTATTGTAAGCACGATGGGTAAATTAGCCGGCGAATACGCACAAAGCAATTCAAACCTTTATGACTTAGGTTGCTCGCTAGGTGCAGTAACACTGAGTATGCGCCGTAATATTCGTACTGATAACTGCCACATTATTGCAGTAGATAACTCACAGGCCATGGTTGAGCGTTGTAAAATGCATTTACAAGGTTTTAAATCGGACGTGCCGGTTACTGTTACTTTAGGCGATATCAACGAGCTTGAAATTCAAAACGCATCGGTTGTGGCAATGAACTTTACGCTGCAATTTATACCTCATGCACAGCGCCAAGCCGTGCTTGAAAAAATATACGCCAACTTAAAGCCCGGTGGCGTATTGTTACTCAGCGAAAAAATTAAAGCCGAAAACGAGCAATGCGATAACTTATTAATTGATTTGCACCACGACTTTAAACGTCACAATGGCTACTCAGAGCTTGAAATAAGCCAAAAACGCACTGCTATTGAAAACGTAATGCGTCCCGATACGCTCAGCACACACTTTAATCGTTTAAGCGATATTGGCTTTAGCCAAACGCAGGTGTGGTACCAATGTTTTAATTTTTGCTCAATGGTAGCAATTAAATAAAAAGAGTAATTTATGTCTCAATGGTTTAACCAATTTTACGCTGCAATTGCACAAAGTCCACTTAGCCACTGGCTAGAAACCCTACCCGCTCAATTAAAACATTGGCAGTTAGAGGCAAGCCATGGTGATTTACCCAAATGGCAAAAAGTACTTAAAAATTTACCTGAAGTAAAAACTACGCATGTTGACATAGCTACTAAGGTAGAAATTGGCGCGCCAGGGGAAATGAGCGAAGGCGAGCAAAAACAAGCAACGCATTTACTAAAGCGAATGATGCCTTGGCGAAAAGGCCCCTTTAGTGTTCACGGTATTGAAATAAACACCGAATGGCGCAGTGATTGGAAATGGGATCGCCTCCTTCCTCATATTGAGCCATTAAAAGGCCGTACAGTGTTAGATATTGGCTGTGGCTCTGGCTATCATTTATGGCGAATGCGCGGTGAAGGCGCCGAGTTTGTGGTGGGTATTGATCCGTCTGATTTATTTTTATGTCAGTTTCAGGCAATTAAACACTACAACCCAGACGAAAACGTACATTTATTGCCACTAGGCGTTGAAGCATTACCCGAGCTTAAAGCGTTTGATACGGTTTTTTCGATGGGAGTGCTTTATCATCGTCGCTCGCCAATTGATTTTTTAGCGCAGTTAAAAGCGCAGCTTCGCCCGGGTGGCGAGTTAGTGCTAGAAACCTTAGTTATTGAAGGCGATGAAAATACAGTACTCGTGCCTACTGACCGCTACGCAAAAATGCGCAATGTGTGGTTTATTCCAAGTACTGCTGCATTAAAACTATGGATGGATCGCGTTGGCTTTAAAGATGTGCAAGTAAAAGATTGTGCAATTACCACGCTTGACGAGCAGCGTAAAACCGACTGGATGGAAAACGAATCGTTAGTTGATTTTTTAGACCCAAGCGACACCAGTAAAACCATTGAAGGTTACCCTGCTCCTCTCAGAGCTATATTAACCGCCAAAGCATAACTGTTAAATTTACGCCTTAAATACTAAAAAAACGCCTATGGGCGTTTTTTTGTTTATTTAAACAACAAACAGCGGACAAGTGTCCTTGTTAATTATTTCAAAATTACATTTACGCTAGCCGCGACCTTGCAATTGTTGTAAAATACGCGCGTTTCTAAGCAACCCAAAACAACTATTTTGAGGAAAACCTGTGAGCGAACAAAAACAGTCTCTAAGCTATAAAGACGCGGGCGTAGATATCGACGCTGGTAATGCACTTGTTGAGCGTATTAAAGGCGTAGTGAAAAAAACTCGTCGTCCTGAAGTTATGGGCGGAATTGGTGGTTTTGGCGCACTTTGCGAAATTCCTGAAGGTTATAAGCAACCTGTATTAGTTGCTGGTACTGATGGTGTTGGTACTAAACTTCGTTTAGCTATCGATTTAAAAAAGCACGACACTGTTGGTATTGATTTAGTTGCGATGTGTGTAAACGATTTAATAGTACAAGGCGCTGAACCCCTGTTTTTTCTGGATTACTACGCAACGGGTAAACTAGATATAGACACAGCAGCCGATGTAGTAACCGGTATTGGTAAAGGTTGTGAGATTTCTGGTTGTGCCCTAATTGGTGGCGAAACAGCAGAAATGCCAGGTATGTATGATGGTGAAGACTACGACATGGCAGGCTTTTGTACCGGTGTAGTAGAAAAATCTAAAATTATTGATGGCACTAAAGTAGCAGCAGGCGATCAGCTTATTGCGCTTGCATCTAGCGGCCCTCACTCAAACGGTTTTTCTTTAATTCGTAAAGTACTTGAAGTATCAAACGCTGATACAAACCAAGTAATTGACGGTAAAACATTAGGCGAGCATTTATTAGAGCCTACACGTATTTACGTAAAACCTTTACTTGAGTTATTTAAGCAAGTTGACGTGCATGCCCTTTCGCACATTACTGGCGGTGGCTTTTGGGAAAATATTCCTCGCGTGTTACCAGGCTCTGCAAAGGCAGTGGTTAAAGGCGATAGCTGGCAGTGGCCAAGTATTTTTAACTGGCTACAAGAAAACGGCAACATTGCCACGCACGAGATGTACCGTACATTTAACTGTGGTGTTGGCATGGTATTAGTAGTTCCTGCAGACAAACTTGACCAAAGCTTAACAATTTTAAAAGGCTTAGGCGAAAACGCATGGCACCTTGGTGAAATTCACAATGCAGCGCCAGGCGAAGAGCAAGTAGAAATTGTAGGTGGTGCTAAGTAATGGCACCCACTCGTCTGGTAGTTTTGATCTCAGGTAGTGGCTCTAATTTACAAGCCATCATTGATGCCTGCGAACGTGGCGAGATAAATGGACATATAGCGGCTGTTATTAGCAATAAAGCAGACGCTTATGGCCTAGAGCGTGCTAAACAAGCTGGCATAGCTACAAAAGTGCTCAGTCATAAAGATTTTGACTCGCGCGAAGCCTATGATGCGCAATTAATGAACGTTATCGACTCTTTTATGCCGAATCTAGTTGTATTAGCTGGGTTTATGCGTATTCTTACTCCTAGCTTAGTGCAAAAATATGTTGGAAAAATGTTGAACATTCATCCATCTTTGTTGCCTAAGTATCAGGGGCTGAATACCCACCAAAGAGCAATTGATGCAAAAGACGATGTTCATGGCGTAAGTGTTCACTTTGTTACTGAAGAATTAGACGGCGGTCCGGTTATTCTTCAGGCGCAAATACCTGTACTCAAGGATGATACAGCAGAGACATTAGCAAAGCGCGTGCACGAGCAAGAGCATATAATTTATCCTTTGGTGGTCAAATGGTTCAGTGAACAAAGACTTACTATGGAAGCAGATTATGCAGTTCTTGACGAAAAACAACTTCCTGCACACGGCGCGCACTACCCACAATAAAAAAATAAGTGCCTTGCTATTATGTGCGGGCGCTTTACTTCCTACTAGCCTTATTGCAGGCGAACTAACACAGTATCAAGCAAGCTATGATATTTTACGCAAAGGTAAAAATCATGGTGAAGCCGTACGTGAGCTTAAAAAATTAAGCGATAATAACTACGAGCTTACTTATCACAGCAATATAGAGTGGATGATTTTTTCTGACTCGCGCGAAGAAACCTCAAAGTTTACATACAAAGATGGCAAAGTTACCCCACATCATTACAACATGGTGCGTACAGGCACAGGCCCAGATAAAGATTACAAAATAGACTTTGATACGCAAAATAAAGTGGTCACAAGTAGCACTAGCGAATACCCGCTAAAATGCGAGTGGACTGACGAATTTCAGGATGCTATTTCGTACCAAGTACAAGTACGTGAAGGCCTAAAAAAAGGCGAAACTAATTTCTCGTTTCCGCTTATTGATAAAAAAGGTAATCGCCGCGACTACAATTTTGAAGTAACAGGCACTGAAATGATTTCGTTGCCGATTGGCAATGTAGAAGCCATTAAAGTTAAACGCTTATACGATAACGACAAACGCCAAGCGCTTGCATGGTTTGCGCCAGAAATGGATTACATGCTAGTGCGTATGTGGAAAGGCGAAAAAGGGATGGAGCAGTTTGAAGTGCAAATGAACTCGTTTACCGTTACTCAACCTGTCGCAGCTCCTGCAGCTGTAGCAGACAAAAGCGATGCTAGCGTAGAGGCGTTATAACACCTATTTGCAACAATTAATTATGCGCATTGGTCAAAGTGTATATTGAATAAAAAACGCGATTTTATATCGCGTTTTTTTATTCTTTTAATTTAGCGCTAAATTAACTCGCCCATTTTAAATAAAGCAAACTCACCCGGCTGCATTTTTTGCCAGCGCTCATCGTTCGTGAGTGGCCGTGTAGCTATTACGGTTACTACATCGTTTGGTGTGGTTTCTTGTTGAAAATCAACCACCATATCAGCATCAATTAAGGTTGCTTTGCCAAATGGCGCTCGGCGCGTTATGTAATGTAAGTTATTAGTACAATACGCCAATACAAACACGCCATCAGTAAGCAACATATTAAATACGCCCTTTTCACGCAACGTGTGTGAAAGCTTGGCAGCGTATCTAAAAACAGAGGCCATATTAGAGGGACGTTTTGGATACTTTTCACGAATTTTATCAAGCAACCAACAAAATGCCAGTTCGCTGTCGGTATTGCCTACAGGGCGATAATACTCAGGTTTTAAATCGTGATAATTAGAAAGCTGCCCATTGTGTGCATAGGTAATTTCGCGGCCCCAAAGTTCCCGTGTAAACGGATGGGTATTCTCAAGGCACACTCGCCCACGATTACCTTGGCGAATATGGCTAATAACCGACACGCTTTTAATTGGGTACGCTTTAACGAGCTTTGCAATTTCTGATTGATAACTTGGCTCAGGATCTTTAAACGTTCTACACCCTTTACCTTCGTAAAAGGTAATACCCCAACCATCTTTATGCGGGCCGGTATTGCCACCGCGCTCTAAAAGCCCTGAAAAACTAAAACAAATATCGGTAGGTACGTTGGCTGACATGCCAAGTAATTCACACATTAATAAACTAACCCTTAAAAAATACGTATAAATAACGCTGCGTTTTACAGTGCGCTACAGCAGACATATTTACTTAAAAAATCTTTTTTGGCTAGCTGATTTACTGATTTTTAGCGCTTTAATATAACTAATCGCTGAATTAAACGCAGTAGCAATGCATGCTCGTTCCTCTTTAAGGGAAGCTATGAATTAATTATGTCTATTTCGACTATAATTTATCACTGTAATGTACTTGAAACTTAAGCTTACTAGCGCTACTCTAACTGAGGTGGTCTGACCTCTATTAAGGAATAAGCAATGACACTCATATTTACACTCGGTTTAATCGCTCTGCTCAGCATCGCGATTTACCACAGAGCGAGTTGGAACACAGCACTTGGTGTTTCTGCTGCAACTTTATTAATTGGTACCTTTGCAGGTGCGTTTGGTTTAATTAGCTGGTTGATCTTTTTGATCATCGCGGTTCCTCTTTCTGTTACTGGCATTCGTCAGCAATATATAATAAAGCCTATTTTTTCTACCTTTAAAAAAGTAACGCCAAGCATGTCTGACACAGAAAAGTCAGCAATCGATGCCGGTACTACGTGGTGGGAAGCTGATTTATTTTGTGGTAACCCAGATTGGAAAAAGCTACACCAATACCCAATCCCTAAACTTACTATTGAAGAACAAGCCTTTATTGATGGCCCTGTAGAAGTAGTATGTAGCATGTTAGATGATTGGGAAGCAACGCACGAGCTTACTGACCTTCCTCAAGATGTATGGCAATACCTAAAAGATAATCAATTTTTTGCCATGATCATCAAAAAGGAATACGGCGGTTTAGAGTTCTCTGCGTTTGCACAATCTTGTGTACTTCAAAAGTTAACGAGTAAATCAACACTACTTTCGTCAATTGTTGGTGTACCAAATTCTTTAGGCCCGGGTGAATTGTTACAGCACTATGGTACAAAAGAGCAAAAAGATCATTACTTACCACGCTTAGCGAGCGGTAAAGAAATCCCTTGTTTTGCACTAACCTCGCCAGAGGCTGGCTCTGATGCAAGCTCAATTCCTGATTACGGTGTAGTGTGTAAAGGGCAATGGAACGGCGAAGAAGTTGTAGGCGTAAGCCTTACGTGGAATAAGCGTTACATTACACTTGCCCCCGTGGCTACAGTACTTGGTCTTGCATTTAAACTACAAGATCCAGACGGTTTATTAAGCGATGTTAAAGAGCCGGGTATTACCTGTGCACTTATTCCAACAGATACTCCTGGAGTAGAAATTGGACGTCGTCACTTTCCGCTTAACGTACCATTTCAAAATGGCCCAACTCGCGGTAAAGACATATTTGTACCACTTGATTACATTATTGGCGGCCCGGAAATGGCAGGTCAAGGCTGGCGTATGCTGGTTGAGTGTTTATCGGTTGGCCGCGCAATCACATTGCCGTCAAATTCAACCGGTGGCATTAAAACTATCGCCTTAGCTACAGGTGCTTATAGCCGTATTCGTCGTCAGTTTCGTTTACCTATTGGTAAAATGGAAGGTGTTGAAGAGTCTTTGGCTAAACTTGCAGGTTACGCATACAGCTCAGATGCAGCTGTTAGCATGTCTACCGGTGCAGTTGATTTAGGTGAAAAGCCATCGGTAGTTTCAGCTATTATTAAATACCACCTTACTGAGCAAATGCGCGACTCAACCATTCATGCAATGGATGTACTTGGCGGTAAGGGCATCATGCTTGGGCCAAATAACTATTTAGGTCGTGGCTATCAAGGCGCACCTATTGCCATTACCGTTGAAGGTGCAAACATCTTGACCCGTAATATGATTATTTACGGTCAAGGTGCAATTCGCTGTCACCCATTTGTACTTACAGAGCTTGGTGCATGTGAAATTGAAGACCGCGAAGAAGCGCTTAACGTATTTGATAAAGCGCTAATGGGCCACATTGGCTTTACTATGTCGAACCTTGTACGTACTAAGTGGCTTGCATTGACAGGCGCACGCTTTACGAGTGTACCTTACAAAGATGAAACCGCTGAGTTTTACCGAATCGCGTCTCGCTTTAGTGCCTCTTTAGCACTTATGTCTGACATTAGCATGGCAGTATTTGGGGGTTCTCTTAAGCGTAAAGAACGTATTTCAGCACGTTTAGGTGATTTACTAAGCTACCTTTACTTAGTGTCTGCAACGCTTAAGCGTTACAACGATGAAGGCCGTAAAAAAGAAGATTTTGCTCTAGTAAAATGGAGTTGTCAGGATCACCTTTACCATTGCCAACGTGCACTTGCTGATTTAATCAATAACATGCCATCTGCCCCACTACGTGGCGTACTAAAAGTATTGTTATTCCCGTTTGGTCGCCCGGTTCGTAAACCTACAGACAAACTTGAGCATAAACTAGCACAACTACTACAAGTACCTAGCGAAACGCGTAATCGTTTAGCAAGCTATGTTTATTTAACTGACGAACCTCTTAATTTAGTAGGCCGTCAAGAGCAAACACTTAAAGACGTACTGGCTGTAGAGCCGTTATTTGAGCGAGTTTGTAAAGAGAAAGGGCTTAAACTGCCATTCTTTCAACTTGATAAAGTAGCGCAAATGGGCCTTGAAGCTGGCATATTAAGTCAAGCAGAAGCTGATAAATTAGCTGCTGTAGAAAAAGCCCGTTTAGACGTAATTAACGTTGATGACTTTGACCCAGCTGATTTATTAGCCGGCAAAGCCGCACGTAAAAGTGAAGACAGCAAAGCAGATGCAGCTTAACCAGTTAGGTTAACGCAGCCAACAGTCCACCTGTTGTGATCATCCAAACCAGCGCGTAATGCGCTGGTTTTTTTTGCGCGATAGCTTGTTGGAGTCCGCACCAAATAATGCCAGTTAATAGCAACAAGCCACTTGCTTGGTTGAATAAAGCAAAAAAAACAATAAGCGAAAGTAAGAGCACAATTAAACTAGGAACAAATTGGCCAATAAAAAATGCTGTTTGCTTATTCTGTATTTTAAAAAACACACTATATTGTTGATGTAGATGACTACAATCAAATTGTAATGAACTACTAAACAACACCACAAAAGCAAATGACAAAACACTGAATATAACTGCTAAATTAGCGCGCTCTTGTAGTAATACCTCAAATGCCATAAATAGGGACAGCAATAAAGCACCTCGCCAAATCAAAGTCCAGCTGTTGTGTATAAAAAACATTAGCCAAAAGCCTGTCAGTGAGCTCATCTCTAACTTAGCTACAAAATTAAAAGGTACCATTAAAGTACTTAACGCAAACAACAACACAAACCCACACTGATAAATTAATGGGCTTACATCAAACGGTAACATAAGCCACATTGCTGATAATAAAAATCCATAAACAAGCGCTATTGGTTTGTATAAGCATAAAATGCCGAGCGTAAATTGTAATAGTAAAAACACCAAAAAATGCGGCACTCTAAGCCACTGGTTTATGCTCAGGTCAATCGCGATAACAAGGCTTGCAATCAACCAGCCATTACTTAGCAGCATAAGCTTTATATCCATCAAACCAAGCCAATACCGCTTTACTAATGTCTGTTGAAACGCTCGTTGGGCGGAGTTTTTTATTGCAGACTTCATTGCGCTCAACATTACACTTTGTAGCAACAAATACAGCCAAGCCATTTGCGCACCATATTGAGGTGTATCACTACTATCAATAATTTTTCCAAGCCCTAAAAATAGTAGCAATATTAAACCTAGTACTGACGAGCCTAACACCACTAAAAATAACAACCCGAAGCATTTCAGTTGTAAAAATAATTGCGTAAATTCAGTTTTATATGCCTGTAAACGATAATCCATAAAAGAGCGGTATTGGCCAATTGATTGTTTTAAATTTGAAATCATAAAGGCATACACTCAAAGCCATGCAGTAAAAAAGGCTCGGGCTCGTGACAGGTGATAATTATTTGACCTTGTGGCTTATTTACTAAATATTCATCAAGTAAAATTAATAAATACTCAATACTCGCTTGATCAAGCGCTGCACTGGGTTCATCTAACAGTAAATACGGTGCATCGCGCATAAGCGCTAAAATTAACTGACATTTCTTTTGATTACCTGATGAAAGGGCGTCAAAACGTGTATTTAGAAATTCATTAAAACTAAATCCATCAACTATAGCTGCCGGCCAACGACAGCCAAATGTATTTGAGGATAAGTTAATTATTTGCTTTGCTGTTAAGAAGTCGGGTAAAGCAATACAGTCTGAGGCTATAGCAACTTGCTTGTGTGGTTCGGTTAATTCGCTTCCAGAAAACAAAAGCTTTCCACTTTGGTAAGTTTCAAGCCCCGCTAACATCATCAATAGCGTTGTTTTCCCTTGGCCATTAGGCGCTTCGATGCATATTTTAGGTGCACAGAATCGCACGTTATAACCATTATACAATATGTTTTCAGTAAACTGTTTATGTAACCCAATGACTTCTATCATAAATACTCACTTTTCAACGAGTTATCATTATAGCGAATACTTATATAAAAACGATTTATGGTTTGTAACACTTTATTACTATTTGCATATCATAAATACTTGCGTTTGAAAAACGTTCGGTTAACACTTCTAAATGAAAACATACCTATAAACTAAGGAATGTACCTATGAAAAAAGGCCTCAAACTTGCCTGTATTACCTGTGCTGTATCTCTTGCATTAGCGGGTTGCAATCAATCTAATAGTTTAGTCTCTAGCACTGTGAAAACTGAACAAGCACAACAAGTAAAAACCTACGACGCAAAAACTTTTTTGACACCACCTCTATTATGGGCGGTAGTTTTTCACCAAGTGGTGATAAAGTTTTAGTTAGTAGCGATGAAAGTGGCACTTAAAGCTTATACGAAGTCGATGTTAAAACCGGTAGTAAAACCCGTTTAACTAATTTTGAAGACAGTACTTAGCCAGTGCGCTATTTCCCTAATGATGAGCATGTATTGTTTACCAAAGACTCAGGCGGTAACGAACGGTACCATGTCTACGTGCGTGAAGTTGACAGTTCAATCAAAGATTTAACCCCTGGCGATGAAACACGAGCTGGCTTTTCAGGTTTTACAAAAGATGGCAGCCAGTTTTTTATCTAAAGTAATCAGCGTGATGCCAAGTTTATGGATTTATATCGCGTAGATAGTGAAACCTATAAAGCGTCCCCTGCTTATCAAAATGAGCTCGGATTAGATGTTGGTGCTATTATCCCCGATGGACGCTTTATTGCTTTATCTAAAAATAATAGCAATAAAGACAGTGATACATACATTCTCGACACTTATAAAAAAAACCTCAAGCCACAACTTATATCTAAGCATGATGATCCCGCACAATATACACCTGAAACCTTCTCTGCTGATGGTAAATATTTATACTACTCTACGAACGCAAAAGGCGAGTTTTCACAAGTGTGGAGCTATGAGTTAGCGACAGAGAAACATAGCCCAGCTTTAGAAGACGAATGGGACGTAACCTTTATCTATTTTTCTAAATCTGGCCGCTACCAAGTAAGTGGAGTCAATACCGATGCCAGTACTAAAGTGTCTATTTTAGATACTCGTTCAGGTAAACAAGTTGCTATGCCCGCCCTACCCAATGGAAATTTAAGCAGTGTAAATTTCTCAAGTGACGAGAAAACCATGGCGTTTTATTTAAACTCTGACACCTCACCAAGTAATTTATTTGTTTGGCAAGTGGATAATGATAGCGCTAAGCAGCTTACCAACACACTAAGTAAAGATATAGATAAAAGCGATTTAGTAGAGAGCACTATCGTTCGCTTTAAAAGCTTTGATGGCTTAGAAGTTCCAGGCGTGTTGTATAAACCAAAACAAGCCAATAGAAACAATAAAGTACCTGCGCTGGTGTGGGTGCATGGCGGCCCTGGTGGGCAAAGCCGTACTGGTTATAGAGCAATGCTACAACATTTAGTTAATCATGGTTATGCTATTTTTGCCGTTAATAACCGGGGTAGTTCAGGATACGGTAAAACGTTTTTTCATTTGGATGATAAAAAGCACGGCACAGATGACTTACAAGATATTGTATACGGTAAAAAGCACCTTCAAAGTTTAGATTGGGTCGATAGCGAAAAAATTGGCATTATTGGAGGTAGTTACGGCGGGTTTATGACCGCAGCAGCCCTTGCCTTTGAACCAGAAGAGTTCAAAGTAGGTATTAATATTTTTGGGGTGACTAACTGGGCAAGAACACTTAACTCCATTCCACCATGGTGGGAGAGTGTTAAAAAATCCTTGTACGATGAAATGGGCGACCCTGCAACTGATGGCGAACGTCATCGTGCTATATCGCCATTATTTCATGCTAAAAATATTACAAAACCTTTAATGGTAATACAAGGCGCTAACGATCCGCGCGTTTTACAAGTTGAAAGCGATGAACTCGTTGCCGCAGTCAAAGCCAATGGCGTACCAGTAGAGTATGTATTGTTTGAAGATGAAGGCCACGGTTTTACTAAAAAAGAAAACAGTATCAGCGCTTCTAACGCTTATTTAAACTTTTTAGATACTTACTTAAAAGAGTCATTTGGCCCACAAGGGTAATTGTAGACCAATTTATATTAAAGCCTGCTGCGTTTTCTTGTACGCAGGCTTTTTATTGTTTGGTTAATCTAGGTTCCAGTAAAGCAAACACCAAACCAAATACAGCGGCAAATATGCCGATAAATTCGAGCCAGCTATTGCCTGCATGTGGCATTGTTCGCGAGATTTCATCTGCACTATAAACACGTTTACCTCCCTCAACGTCTTCGACAAATGACTCACCAACATACTTATCCATTAACTTAAAACTTGGTACCCTTCTGGCCAGTATTTCCCGCCCTTTTTCTTCTCTTTTCTCGCGGTTTGACTCAATAATATAATTGCTCCAATGAGTATAAATATTCAGAGGTTCATCTTTTTTGATCACACCCAGTGATTTGTATTCGTAAAAGCGCTCATTGAACAGATAGTTTTTATGTCCTGCGTAAAATAATGCACAGCCAAAAGCAATCAAAAACATAGCAAGGTATATAATTTTTCGCTGTGCAGCAGAACTCTTTACAGCTTTACTCTTAAACCACACTTCTACATCGGGTATTTGCATCAGCCTAGCTTTATCATGGCTCGATACAAGCGGCTTCATAAACTCATCAATTGAAAGATCTAATGCAATCAATAAAGATCTAAATATTTCATTCGAGGGAATTGATTTATCGTTTTCAAGTTTTGATAAATAACTTTGTTCTATCCCTACTTGCTGGGCAAATTCAGGTTGACTCAATTTTTTGTTATTTCTTAGCTGCTTTAATTGTTGACCTAGTGTGCTCATTTTAGTTCTTCCTTTTTTAAAGTGAGACTAGATTCTTGGCTATTCATGTAGATATATGAAGCTGAATAGTGAAGAATAACAAGGAATATTAGCAGGTTAGAATAAAAGAGTCGATCTGATAGCTGATAGCTGATAGCTGATAGCTGATAGCTGATAGCTGATAGCTGATAGCCAAAGTATATTTTATTAAAATAAATATGAAATAATTTTATAATCTTGCTATTGAGGAAATAACAAGTGGCGGAGTGGACGGGACTCGAACCCGCGACCCCCGGCGTGACAGGCCGGTATTCTAACCAACTGAACTACCACTCCGCAGTGGTATGTGCATGGGGTAATGCACTTACTAATTTTGTTACGATATCAAATGGCGGAGTGGACGGGACTCGAACCCGCGACCCCCGGCGTGACAGGCCGGTATTCTAACCAACTGAACTACCACTCCGCAGAGATATCATATTACTTGTCATTACTAAATTTGTTGGCGGAGTGGACGGGACTCGAACCCGCGACCCCCGGCGTGACAGGCCGGTATTCTAACCAACTGAACTACCACTCCAGCATACAAATTTTTGTAACATAACAGTGTTTAAATAGTGGCGGAGTGGACGGGACTCGAACCCGCGACCCCCGGCGTGACAGGCCGGTATTCTAACCAACTGAACTACCACTCCAGCGCATATTTAAACTGTTATTTTTTCTTATTGGCGGAGTGGACGGGACTCGAACCCGCGACCCCCGGCGTGACAGGCCGGTATTCTAACCAACTGAACTACCACTCCATAATAAGATTATGTTTTACAACCATATGTTGTGTAAGTATTGGCGGAGTGGACGGGACTCGAACCCGCGACCCCCGGCGTGACAGGCCGGTATTCTAACCAACTGAACTACCACTCCAGCGCGTACTTACAAATTGTCGAAAATTGGCGGAGTGGACGGGACTCGAACCCGCGACCCCCGGCGTGACAGGCCGGTATTCTAACCAACTGAACTACCACTCCGCATTTTCGTTGCTGTCTGAGTCTCCCCTGACAGCGGCGTGAATAATACGAACCAGCCCCTATTTCGTCAAGGGCTTTTTTGTTTTTTTATAGGTTTTTTAGTCATCTGACATCGAAAGGTTTAAAATTTCACCTGATTTGTCATTTTTTGAACCATTTTTGCCAACTTGATTTTTTCCTGTGTTGGTAACTTCACCATCAACTGCTTTCTTTTTATTTAAAAAAGGCAGCTTAACTTTAAATTTGATTGGTTTTTTCTGAATAAATACACGAATTGCTAACCAGCCGAGTAATAAAATAAGAATATTACAGCCTATTATTAAGCTAACAATTGTTGAAGTGGCCATTTTTTCATCTACAGGCTCACTCGCTTTCATTTGTTCAGGCGTAATAATCGTTGCCGGATCAATTTCAGGCACAGCAACTATAGGACGTTCTATTTCAAATTTATAGGTTGGTAGCGTCGCCATAAACTCACGGCCGTTTATATTTGTGCCAAAAACAGATAACTCAACACTGTATCGACCCCAATCATAATTTTTAACGTTAAGTTGGCGCGAGTCATTAGGAGCAGCGTCTATGGTAAACATTTGCTCTTCGTTATTAGGGTAATAAATTTTGCCCTGAATAATGACGGTTTCTGGCTTTACAATGCGTGGGTCTATCGTTATTGTAAGTTGATGATCGTCAGTGTCTTGCTCTGCTAGGGTAACGTTTGTGGAAAAAGGAGGTTCGTGCACTTCTATTGTGTCTTGTACAATACGGCGCTGTAATAGAGGCGTTGCAACGTAAAGCTCAGGCGTCCATTCACCAGCAGGAAAGTCTAACGTAAACTCTCCGGTAAAAATGCCATCTTTAGCGCGTTCGTCAAATCCGCGCCCATCATCTTTAAATTCGGCGACTTCTTGTATCCCTGAACCAAAATTAGCAAAGTTTTCGTTATTGGTACTTACAAAATCTACATTAAGGCTTACTACATCCCTAAATAGCTCAGCGTCTATTGGCTCACCGTCGTTAAGTATTTTACCGGTAATTTTAATCGTCTCCCCTCTAAATAACATAGGAGGAAGTGGCTGCGCCTCTAAAGATACTTCACCAAGCACTACAATTCGGCTGTTAGGCAAAATACTGCCAATAACCTGCCATGGACCAGCCATAGGATTTTTTATTGTAACCAAATCGTAGGTTAACTCGTCAAACCAATCGAGGTCGGGGTTTCTTACGGCTTCAGTTGCAAAGTATTTACTGCCATCTGGCCTAACTAAAATAACAGCCGGTGTGCCAAGCTTTCTAAAAAACAGCAGAGTTATTTCTTCAATTTTACTATCTATACGAAAACGATTTTCTAATAAAGGAATTTCATTTTGATGCCCGTCACGTTTGAGCACTTCTACTTGCTTAACGCCATAAGCATTGCCAGTGAACAAACTGGCGGCGCATAACGCACTAACAAAATATATCGTTTTCATTGGGTAGCCTTATTCAGCGCGCCATAAACATTGGCCGCCTTCTTTATTGACAAGATCGAGTCGTGCTTCGTGTGCGCTTTGTTCAGCGTCATTTGCACGTAAAACAACTAAAGGTGCCCTATTTGGGCTTAAACGTCTTATGCCGCCTTTTTGTTGCTCGCTGCCATCGTCTTTATTTTGATTTAAGTTTAGCTTCGTTTGCCCACCTGTCATGGCAAGGTAAACATCGGCTAAAATTTCAGAATCCAGTAAAGCGCCGTGCAATGTACGTTTTGCGTTATCTATATCGTAGCGACGGCACAAAGCATCAAGATTATTCTTTTGACCAGGATGCAAGTCACGCGCCATTTTAAGGGTGTCGAGAACTTGGCAGTAATCGTGGGTATTAGGGTAACCCTGATTAAGCAGCGCAAATTCGTTATCCATATGACCCACATCGAACGGTGCATTATGAATAACCAGCTCTGCCCCTTTTATATAGTCAAAAAACTCTTGCGCTATATCACGGTAAAGCGGTTTATCACGTAAAAATTCGTTGGTAATACCATGAACATCTATCGCTTCTTCTTCAATACTACGTTGTGGATTTATATAAACGTGAAAATTGTTGCCGGTTAAGCGCCTGTTTACTAACTCTACACAACCAATTTCTATAATGCGGTGACCCTGTTTAGGGTCGATGCCGGTGGTTTCTGTATCTAAAACTATTTGTCTACGTGCCATATCGAATTTAGCCTGACTCTGGTATCTTTCTATAATCACTTTATTGTACATAATATCAAGGTAAAACAGTGCAAAAAACCGTAGAGATTTATACCGATGGCTCGTGTTTAGGTAATCCGGGCCCTGGTGGTTATGGTATTTTTATGATTTATAACGGTCACGAAAAAAAATTAAGCCAAGGTTATAAATTAACAACTAATAACCGCATGGAAATGCTCGCAGCGATTGTAGCCTTAGAATCACTTACGCGTGAATGCGAGGTAAATCTCACAACCGATAGCCAATATGTTAAGCAAGGCATTGAATCGTGGATAGCTAATTGGAAAAAGCGCGGTTGGTTAACATCTGCGAAAAAACCGGTTAAAAACGTAGATTTATGGAAACGTCTAGATAAAGCCTGTAGCGAACACACTGTTACATGGAAGTGGGTTAAAGGGCATAGTGGCCATAAGTACAACGAAATAGTTGACGATTTAGCTCGCGATGCCGCAGGCAGTAAAGATTTACTTGAAGATGTAGGTTATCAGCCTTAATTGTTATTTTTTTCATCGCAGCGCTTAAAGTGCTGCTTAGAGGTTTGCCTAAGCCCTGCCCCTTTTACTGGCGCAAACTGCGGCCTTGCATGCCACTTAGGCTTTATAGGTGTCAGCGGGGCTACTCGCTTACGTGCCACCAGCATATACACACTCCCCATAGGTTTTAAATATTGTTTAGCAAAACTGCGCCAAAATTCAAAACGCGACAACCTGTTACCTCTCGCTAGCGATGAGTAAATAAATCGCTCATCACTCACTATTTCAAATCCTAATAAGTTAAGCCAATCTTTAACACGGGCAGGTGTAAAAAAGCGCCCTGTCCATGGAAGTTTTTGACCACTAAACGGCAGCATTTGAGCAAGCCCACATAAGCTAAATGGGTTAAAACCGGTAATAACAATATAACCACCAGGTATTAGCGTGCGGTGTGCCTCGCGTAAAATATGGTGCGGATCTGAATGATACTCTAAGCAGTGGCTTAAAATACACGCATCAACGCTGTGCTCGTAAAAAGGTAATTCGTCGATATCGGCCACAACACCTGTATAGGGGCCGGGCTCTGCAACGCACACTTGATGCTTAATGGTGCTAACACTTGTATTAATTTCACCACTTAAATTACCTAGTTTTAGCATGTGATAGCCAAACATACGCGGTAACCATTGATCCATTTTGCGTTCAATGTCAGATCGTAAATAGTCACCATGAGGGAACTGCTGCCATGACAGCGGTTTAGGTCCTTCTTGAAAACTAAGGGCTGGTTTCATTTTATGAGCTCGTTATACTATGTGTTAACTGTCACTTTATAGAGCAATGTAACATGGTGCAAGTCAAAGCAATTAAAGCCTTTTCTGATAATTATATTTGGTGTTTAACCACTCATAATAGTAATCAAGCATGGGTGGTAGATCCAGGTGACGCAAGGCCTGTGATTACGTATTTAGCTGAGCATAACTTATCATTAGCTGGCATTTTAATAACCCATCATCATAGCGACCACACCGGTGGCGTAGCAGATCTGGTTAAGCAATTTGCAAATATCCCTGTTTACGGCCCCGCCAATAGTCCTTTTGATGGTATTACGCATACTTTAATTGATGGCGATAATATTGAAGTACTTAATGTGCCATTTAATATTGTAGCCACGCCTGGGCATACGCTTGATCATATTTGTTATACCCACGACGAACTCGCTTTTACTGGCGATACTTTATTTAGCGGTGGCTGTGGTAGATTATTTGAAGGGACAAGCGAGCAAATGTGGAATTCGTTCAATAAACTGCGTGAATTACCAAAAAGCTGTAAGGTGTATTGCACTCATGAATATACTCAGGCTAACTTAGCGTTTGCAAAAGCAGTAGAGCCACGTAACCCTGAGCTACTCGAGTACAGCAAAAAAGTAGATGAACTTCGTAGTAAAGATGAAATAACGTTACCAAGCACTATTGAGCAAGAGCTTAAAATAAATCCGTTTATGCGCAGCGATTTACCCACTATTACTGAATTATTACCAAAAGAATTCCTTTTAGTTACAAAAAACAATGAACCTTGGGGAAACTTTGCTAGTCTGAGAAAGTTCAAAGACAATTTTTAACGCATAATCTAATAGCTAGCTATATTTTATATTAAAATCATGCCTTTATTATTAGGGCATGATTTTCTCTTCGCGTTTAAGGTGGTCACTAAGTGGCAATGTTGACTCATAACGGGTAGTATTCGCCGAGTTTTTTACCCGATGTATTGGTATTTATGAATAAATCTCCTCTTTTAATTGCCTTGGCGCTTGCGCTAAGTGGTTGTCAAACGGTTACAACCTTAGACTCTGACTCTCAAGTAGCGACTCAAGCAAACCAAAAGCTTGAAGGCGCAAGCCCTAACGATATCAACAATGCATTGATGGTAAACGCACAATATCAACAAGTTAATAGTGAAGACCAAGAAGCTCCCGTTTTTGATGACGTGTGGGAACGTATTCGTTACCAGCTTTCTATTGACGTACCACAAAACCGCCCTGTTGTTACCGAGCGAAATTACTACGCTCGCCATCAAGCTTATTTAGATCGCATTTCTAAACGTGCAGAGCCTTACCTTCATTTTATTGTTGAAGAAGTAGAAAAACGCGAAATGCCAATCGAAATAGCATTACTACCCATTGTAGAAAGTGCCTTTGACCCATTTGGTTACTCTAATAGAAGCGCTTCAGGTATTTGGCAGTTTATGCCTGCAACAGGTGAGCGTTTTGATTTAAAGCAAAACTGGTGGTACGACGGTCGTCGCGACATTGTTCAATCGACACGTGCTGCACTAGATTACTTATCGTATTTGCATAAAACCCTTGAAGGCGATTGGTTAAACGCTATTGCGGCGTATAACTCGGGCGAAGGGCGTTTGATGCGTGCGATTAAAAAGAATCGTAAAAAGCATTTACCAACCGATTTTTGGTCTCTAGATTTACCACGCGAAACCACAGCGTACGTACCTAAGCTATTAGCGCTTGCCGATTTATTAAAGCGCTCGGATGAGTTTAACGTTAAATGGCAACCGGTGATCAATGCACAAGTAGTCGAAGTGGTTGATGTAGGCTCTCAGATTGATTTAGCGCTTGCCGCTGAGATGGCCGATATGACACTTACTGAGTTATACAGGTTAAACCCTGGCTTTAACCGCTGGGCTACGGATCCTAATGGGCCGCACTTTTTATTATTACCTACCGATAAAGCAGAACAGTTTAGCCAAAAGCTTGCACTTACTGATGTAAAAGATCGCTTACGCTGGCAACAATACACTGTCGCTCGTGGCGATAGCCTTTCTGTTATTGCTAAAAAGTTTACCACCAGTAGCAGTGCAATTCGTTCGCTCAACAAATTAAAATCAAATACTATTCGCGTAGGCCAAGAACTGTTAGTACCGCTTACCGATGGTGCAATTAATAGCGAACATTTACCTAAACAAATGCGTTTAGCAGCTAATAAAGCCACGCGTACTAAGTTATCGCACACGGTTAAAAGTGGCGATACACTTTGGGATATAAGCCGCGAATACGATGTAACAATGGACGAACTTGCGTCGTGGAATAAACTGAAGAAAAACTCAGTACTGCGATTAAATCAAAAGCTAACTGTCTATAAATCAGCAAGTAAACCACAAGCAACCGCAAGTACTAATCGTACCATTACCTACAAAGTACGCCGTGGTGACTCGCTTGCGCGTATTGCTTCTAAGTTTAATTTAACGGTTAACGAGATTATTAAGTGGAATAACTTAGCCGGCCAAAAGTATTTACAACCTGGCCAAAAGTTAAAGCTTAAAGTAGACGTAAGAAGTAGCTAATTTATAGAGCTATAAAAGTAAAAAGGAGCGCATGCGCTCCTTTTTTAATACTTTAAATTTAATAAATTTGGCCTATTGCACGTAAATTCAACGCTAAAAATAGCTGTTAAAGATAAATTTACTATTCAAAGTTCAGGATTAAATTAAGCAGGTAGCTTTTCAAGCCATGCTTTTAACCAAGGCTCTGTAACGGGCCATGGTTCAAAGTCTTCACAGGCATCTATTTCAAGACGATTACCAACTGGCTTTGCTTGTAAGTCGCGTAATAGCTCATCAAAGCTGCGACCAGCGCCACAAAAGGTGTCACCATAGCATCTATCACCCATAGCAATAACCCCAAAAGGTTTATCGGTAAGCATAGGAAACGTGCTATTCATAGCAAAATACAGCCCCGCTAAATTACTAGGTATATCGCCTTGGCCTGTGGTTGAAGTAACAATTAAAATATGTGAAGCATTTTTAATATCATCAAGAGATGCCTCACTAATAACGCTTGCAGTATGGCCCGCTTTTTCAATTGTGGTTGCAACTTCATCGCTCAAACGCTCCGCGCCGCCATTAACACTGCCTACAAAAATACTAATATGTGACATTAATAATCCTTTTCTTGATCTGGCCAACCTAGCTGCTTGCATACTTTAAGCATGTCTTCACCTAGTGGCGCTTTAATTGTTATTGATTCATTACTGTAAGGGTGCACAAAACTAAGCTGCGTTGCAAATAACATTAAACGCCTATGTGCAAAGTGCTCCCTAAAAAACTGATTATGCTGATTATCACCGTGATTTACATCACCTATAATCGGTAACGATAAATGCTTTAAGTGCCTACGTATTTGATGCTTACGCCCCGTTTTAGGAAAGCACTCAACTAACGAGTAGCGCACGGTTGGGTATTTGCCAATAGGGATTGGCAATGCAGCTTGGTGCAAACAATTAAACTGAGTTTGCGCCTCTTGTGGCGCTTTATCTTGATCTGCAAACTTGTCAGCTATTTTATCCAGCTCTTCTTTTAGCGGTTTGTCTAAAAAAACTGATTCAGGGGCAAACCCGCGCACTAGCGCTAAATATCGCTTAGCGATAGTGCCTTCAATGAATAACTGATTCATATCACGCGCGGCTTCGGAGCTTAAAGCAAATAGCAGCACACCCGACGTAGGTCTATCGAGTCTATGTACTGGAAACACATGTTGCCCTAACTGATCACGTAACATTTGCATGGCAAACTGAGTTTCGTGCTTATCTAAAAAAGAGCGATGCACTAATAAACCCGAGGGTTTATTTATGGCTACGTAGTTCTCGTCTTGATACAAAATAGCCAATTCGTCGTATTCAACAGGCTCTGGACGCTCACTCATTGGGCTCTCCTAAAAAAGCATCAAGCTGGGTTAGTAATTCAATAATCTCGTTACTACCGTTTTTATTAGTAAGGGTCATTTGTGCCATAGGCGCAATTGCAAAATTACGAGGCAATGGTTGCTGATGAGCCACTAAATGCTGAACTTTTTCTATAAATACAAATTGTAGCCATTGTTCAAACGCCATCGTGTCGTGACAAAATGGAACACTGGAATTTAATGCCTCCGGGGCTATTGGCTGAGCTTGCCAAAGTTGATGCTTTTTTAAAAGAGCTGTTAGCTGATTTAAATAAGCTTGGGTTTGCTGGTACATAACCACCCTCTTTCATATATGTAATGCAATTATACCCTGTTCCCACACAGCCCGCTATGGCGTATAATTAGGGCAATTTAGCAGTAAAAACAGTTGAGAATACAATGAGCGAACACATAGCCACATTAGGCCAACTTTTAGACGGTGCAGGTACTCAGTGGCGTGCTTTTGATATTGGCAGACATATAACTAAGCTTGATAAAAAACAGTTTTTAGCCATTGAACAAGCTCAAACCCCGTACCCTTACCCTCTTGGGGGTCATGCATGGCTTGCTATTCAATTTTGGGATAGTAAAGCAAGCAAAGAACCATACGTGTGGTTTTTAAAGTTTCCGCTTGATGAACAAAGCAAACTGGTAAGTGCAAGCCGCGATCATTTTGCTAATATGGTTATTGAGGCTTTAGGCACTGAAATTACAGGTGAGCAGGCTGATGGAAAACTTGATAACAACCCTTATGTTTTTACACCTAATGCAAATAAGTTAGCTGCGTTTAACGCACAGCTTAAAGTGCTATTAAAACAACCGGCTTCGCAATATTACGAACACGCACAATTATACTTTAGCGGCAAAATTGGCTTTGATAACTGGCAAAGTGTTGCACTTCAAGGTATTGCAGATTTTGCACTACGCCTAGATAACGACGCAAATTTAAGCAACTTACAAAACGCGTGGGCGCATTTACCGCTTGAAGTATTACAACCACTTAGCGCAATGCTTGAACATGTTGAAATACCCACATCTTTGAGTGAGCTTTTATTAACCTATGGTCAAGCTGCAATTGAAAATAACGATACCATAGCTTTAACCGCTGCACTGCGCTCATTGTCTAAAGGGCAAGCGCAAGGGCTAAGCACACAACTGGTTGATGCAGCATTAAGCTCATCACTTGGTAGCGATTCGGACGTACTTTTAACCATTGCAGGGCGCTGTTTTATGCAGTTAGAAGACCCTGAGCGGTTACATATATTTATGGATAATTGTGCACAGCATCAAGCAATAGCGGAGCTGTTCCCTAGTGTGTTTGCCGATCTAGTTGCAATACCCACTATTCGCCCTCATTTATTAGGTTTATTACGAAAAGAAAATCGTAGCGAAACCCTCGCACGAGCAATTGGAAGGTTATTCTCTTAATGGCAAGCTTATGGACGTTCATACTTATTGGTAGTGTAATTTATTTATTTTGGCTTAACCGAAAAGTTGCTGAAGCAGCGAACGTTCATGCAAAGCGCCAAAGCGATCAATTGCAAGTACAGCTAATGAGTGTTGCATGCACTAAGCGCCGTTTTGGTTTTTTAAAAAACGGTAAGCCAGGTATTAAAAGTGAATTTATATTTGAATTTTCAAGCGATGGTGAGAATGCTTATCAAGGTGTGCTTATAATGGAAAATGAGTTTTTGAAAAGTGTGGTTGTTCCGCCGCATAAAATATAAAAGTATTTTAAGCGCTTTTTAATGCTTAAAACTAAACTTAATACAAAAAACTAAGGCGTAACTAAAGTTACGCCCCAATTGGACTGCATCCTGCTAGATATCCTTTATCTATAAATCCGTATTATCATCCCCTGAACGAGCAAACAACCTTGTTTACCCTCCCATTGCATCCTGCAATATCCTTAACCTTCCTGATTAACCTGCGTAATCTAACGCGTAGCTACATACCGCAGCTTCATCCGTGGTCATCCTTTTAAGTAGCTCCTGCCACTTTATGCATCCTGCATTTTCCTCTTGCCGCCTTGGCCATCCTACGTAAACTAACGTTCCTGCTACTTCCTGTAGCCTCATCCGTGAATATCCTAAAGTAACTCCTAGCTACTAAGTGCCTCTTGCACTTCCTTATTCATCCTTGTATCCGTTTTAACTTGTCCTTTGTGCTTCCTGCTAGCGCCTGCTATGTTGCCTATTCCGTATCCTTGGCAGTAGCTTAATCGTTAAGCTATGTCGTCTTGACAAAGTAAAGTTTAAAGCAAACTTGGTTTGGTAATAGCACTTAACAAAAAATAAATGAGTGTAATAAATATGCAAAAAAAAATAAACCATACATATTAGTAACTTAAACCAAAAAAGACCTATTATCACAGGCCTTTATCTATTAACACTCACGTCAATGTAGGATATATCTCACGGCCTTATGTCCGTTTTGGCGTATTACTCACACATAAATAGTTAAAAATTCAATTAACCGTACAAACTATTCAGTTAAACCATTATTTAAACAGCAAGTCACCGTCGATTTTATTAAAAGTAAGTTGATTTAGTGCTTTAAAGCCCTCGGTTTTAAAAAATTTGGAGTGCTCTTTACGTGTAACAAAAACAGCCATGCCTGTTGCTGTTGAATTTGACTTTACAAGGTCATCTAACCCTCTTAATAAACATCGCCCTAGTCCTTGGCCATGAAAGTGTGGATCGACCGCTATAAATGCTAAAAAGTAATAATTACCCTGCTCTTTTAATGCATCACGTATAGTTTTTTCTTTTTCTATTAATTGGTTAGTTTGCAAAAAACCAGCACTGAGCATAAGTTTTAAACGCCAATGCCAATAGCGCTCTGGCTGCAATTGGCTATTAGACTCAAATACACACGCTACCGCTTTTAACCTTCCATTACGGTACAAGCCTATTAAAGGCTGTTTTTCTTGCCAAAAGGAACTAAGCTCTTCGCGAACAAGTGAACGAAGCTTTTTTTCGTAGGCGGATTTGTTATTGTCGTCATAATTAAGCAGCGTTTGCAACATAGGATCGTCATGATAAGCCTGGTAAATAAGGCTCGCAGCAATACTTAGATCTTCTGCGGCTAAATGCTGTACGCTAAAAGTGTCTGTTGGTGTGTCTGTGGTCATCCTACTTCCTCTTTCGCTAAGTTTTTAAATATGCCTAATTACCAGTTAACTATATACCTAAAGTGAAAAAAGCGTCAATTCAGCTAGAGTTTAGCTAGCCAAGCTTATAATCGTACTCCAACGTTGGATAAATCTAATATTGAGTATATTAATTCTATGAGCGACTTAACGAGGTCAATTTTTACTGAGGCTGGTTAAAAGGCGCATTTAATAAATTGTTATCATTACATGGAGCTATATTATGGATACAACAAAGCACGACATAAACACCTTATTTGCACAGCTTGGTTTACCAAATTCTGAAGAGCAAATTGATGATTTTATTGCCAACCATAAGCTCGACGACACGACATTACTTCAAAACGCCCCTTTTTGGGATGAAGCACAGCAGCACTTCCTAACGGAGTCACTTGAAGAAGATGGTGCCTGGAGCGAAGTAATTGATGAACTTGATGTAAGAATTAGACAAAGTAACTAATCGTATTTGGCACATTAATTAATGTGCCCTCCCCTATTTATTGCTAACATAGCATCCGCGCAGCCTACGTGCTGCGCATTTATATATTAAAGAGTTATTACCTAATGAATTCAGTTGTATTTGATGCAATTAAAGTCCTTCTTGAGGAAGGCAAAACTCCCACTGTTGCACTTACTAAAGGCCGTTTAGCAAAATCAGTGCCTATGCCTATGATAATTGCCGCAGTAAGTCAGTATAAGAATAACCCTGAATCTATTCATAACTTAATGAAGAACCCACAGCAAACCAGCGATAACGAACCTAAAACTAGTCAACTAGATAGAATTGAGCAAAAGCTTGATAGGTTACTCGCTTTGCTAGAGCAAAAATAATTTGAGACTATAAATGTTCGTTGTTGATTTAACATTTGATTGCTACCAAGACACTACCCTAGAACAAGCCGAACAAGCAATAAACCGCTTAGTAAATGCCCTGCGTTTTAATGGCCAAATAATGGGGGAAGAATTCCCAACCGTGTTAAAAGACGGTTACTTCATCACCCGTGTAATGTGCCCTACAGAGGATGCCATGCATCCTCTAAATAATAGCCCGTTTGTAAAACACAGTATTGAGCTACTTAATACTGCTGGTTTGCTTGCCCCTAAAGTTAAAATTATCGGCCAGGATATTCATTCAAACGGAGCTGATTGCTGTAAGGAGCCATCAAGCTATATCTTGTACACAACTTATGTGCACACCTGTAGCCCGCTTTATTGTGGTGATGACTTTTTGCCCGTGCCACTATTTAATATACCCGCTATAGCCAATGGCGATTATAAAACGCTAATTAAGTGGCAAGAAGATTGGCAAGCATGCGATCAAATACAGATTAATGGCGCAACACGCTGTGAGTTTCCTGCTCTTGAAGAAATATCGAGTACACAAAGCGATTTATATCGCCGTGGAAAAGACATAACTAAGCGCATTAGTTTTTTAACTAAAAAGCCAGTTTACTATTACTTATACCGTGTTGGCGGTGTTGATAAAGCCTCTGAACTTGAACGTAAATGCCCTGGCTGTAATAGTGATTGGAAACTAGATGAGCCTTGGTTTGGGCTGTTTGATTTTAGATGTGAGCCGTGCGGATTAGTCTCTAATGTGTCGTGGGATTTTCAGTAGCCACTACTAATGCGTTTTTAAAATCAGCTTAGTGATAACGCTAAGCTGATTTATTAATTACATTTTAAACTTCAAGCGCTTTTAAAAACGATTCTAAATTTGGTGCAAGCACATGGTGCGTTTTTTTGCCGACATGCTCTAAACAAACTTCCCCAGTATGAATTAAAACACTGACTAATAAATCGTCTTGATCTGTTAAGCCTATAAACACTGTTTCTGGCTGCTTTAACTTTCTTTTCATTAAAACATGACCTGTTATGTTTTGTTGTAGCATGTCGAAATCATCACTATTCCAAGCTTGTAATAGCTCAACTTGATGACCATCAATACTTGCCAAAATACTTCCACCGTACATGTGACCATAAAGCTCGCTAAGCGCTTTTGGAAACTCAAGCTCTAATGCCTTAGCTAAATCGTTTAATGAGCCTGCTGGCTGCTGGCGTACGCCTTGCCATTGAATATTGCCTTGTTCGTCAACCTCTCCAAGCTCAGAGGGGCTCGGCCATTGCTCATCATGCGCTATAAGTGGATATTTAGCGGTTTTTTTAAAGGTATTTTCGCTAAATTGATGGTGAAGTTGTTCTAAAAGCAATGCAACAGACATACTGTGAAACTCAATTAAATTAGATATAATGTTCCTATTGTAACTATTTAAGAGCAAACATGACAGATTACAGCAATTCTCCAGACCTTAAAGGCAGTGTATTAGGGCAATCTACTGAGTATGTAGACGACTATACGCCAAGCTTGCTTTTCCCTATTGCGCGCAAGCTAAATCGTGATGCTCTAAATATTGATGAAGCCGAGCTGCCATTTAAAGGCCAAGATATTTGGACAGGTTACGAGCTTTCGTGGTTAAACGCTAAAGGTAAACCGCAAGTTGCAGTGGCTTTATTTACCTTTGAATGTCAAAGCAGCCATATTATTGAGTCTAAATCGTTCAAGCTTTATCTAAATAGCTTTAATCAAACTCGCTTTGGTAGTAATGAAGTGGTTAAGCAGCATTTAATTGACGATTTATCGAATGCTGTTAATAGCCCTGTAAAAGTAACTTTATATAATGCAGATGACTACAACTGCCTACCTTGCACTGCGCTTCCTGGTGAGTGTATTGATGATTTAGACATCGAGATAGATAATTACGACATTGACGCTTACTCTCTAAAAGCACAAAGTGACACTGTAGTTACAGAAACACTTCATAGCCACTTACTTAAATCAAACTGTTTAATAACCTCTCAGCCTGATTGGGCGAGCATTATTATTAGATATACAGGCGAGAAAATATGTCGTGAATCGCTACTGCGTTACTTAATATCGTTTAGGACGCATAATGAGTTTCATGAGCAATGTGTAGAGCGTATTTATAGTGACTTAACCACGCAATTAAACATTAAAGAACTTGAAGTGTACGCACGTTATACACGCCGAGGTGGGTTAGACATTAACCCGTACCGTTCAACGCACTATAATGATACACCGTTTGCCGTTAAGATTAATCGTCAGTAAATACCCTAAACACTAAAGTATGAACATTAAAAAAGGAGCTTAAGCTCCTTTTTTAATGTTGGTGTTACTCTAATCAATACGCTTTGTTGGTATAGGCATCGCACATACATCCACATAATTGTAAGACTGCACAAACCATGGCTCAGTACGGTTTTTACGAGCATTAATGAGTTGTGTGAACGATACAGAATCTGTTTTCATTACTTTAAATGCACTTTTATCGTTTTTAACATCAGCTAATACTTGCACATTTGTTATGGGGTTAAATGCAATACCATCGGTTGGTATTCGCTGCAAGCGGTTAAAATGCTCCATACCTTCAAGTACTCGGCCAAACACCGTAATGTTTTTATCAAGATAACGAGGGCTTTGTCCTATGGTTACAAAAAACTCTGTGCTTGCACTGTCGGTATCGTTCCCGCGCGCCATTGCAAATACCCCATTACAATGAACTTGCCAGGTTTGTGTATGTGTTTGATTTTGCGCTACTGCAAAACCATTTAAAAACCCCGTTACAGGCGCGTAACCATCGCCCTTTAACGCGGTAATTTTAAGAGGTTGAATCGTTTCTAAATAAAACTCTGCAGGTACCGTTTTATTAGCTGTTTGTATTTTTTTATTACCTGAACTGTCGCCGCCCTGCGCTACAAAACCTTCAACAAAACGATAAACACTGGTGTTTTTATAAAAACCCTCCCGCGCTAATTGTTTTATATGCGCGGTATGTTTAGGTGCAAGTAAAGGATTGAGCTCAATATAAGCTGAGCCTGTGGGCAACGTTATTTTTAAAATATTTTGTGTGCTTACCGTTTGCCATTCGTCTGCTTTAGCATTATTTAATACATCACTTGCGCTTACAGCTAATGCTACATCTTGAGTGGGTTTGGCATGCTGAGCACATCCCGATAACGCTGCAATACATGCCATTAAATATAACGCTTTCATATAATCCTTATAATACAAAATTTAGACTTAGTCCCAGTCAAACTTATATAACACATCTACGTTTTGATATAATCCACTGGTTATCTCTATATATAACTGTGAAAGCAATTGATACCGTACAGCCACTTCACTTAAAGAATCAAATACGCCTACACTGTACTTTACCTGTAAGCTTGGTGCTATATAGCCTGATATTTCTACTTTGGTACTATCACCACTGCCTGACGAACTTAAGCTAACATCAGATAGACCAAACGTTTCGCCCACTTTAGAGACCACGCCTTCACTTCGGCTAACACCTTGAGAAAGTAGTAATTGTGTAAGCATTGCATCACTAGATGACCCCTCGCCATCCCCTAATGGTTGCCCGTTAAGTAAATATGCCAATGCTTGCGCTTGATCCATCGCGGGCTCAGAAAACACTTTAAGTGTTGGCTGTTCAACATTACCCGTTAACGTAACCCCTGCAATTACATCATTAGCGGTGTTATCTGGGTTACGTATTGCTTTAATATTTAAGTATGGCTGCTCAATTGAGCCGCTAAAACCGACTTGCCCAGTACTTATTATTAAATCTTGGCCAAATGCTAAATAGGTACCATCTATCAAGTTAAGTTCGCCGGTGGCAATAATAGGCGCACCTTGGCTCATTTTAATCGCTAAATCCCCTGCCACTTTAGACTCTAACCCGAACGACTCTACTTTTACGTCATTTTTAACAATCACTTTTAAGTTTATGTCATAATCAAAAGGCACCTTTTCTGTCTCTTGTGTTTGTTGGTCAACAATAATTTCATCGTCACTTACTTGTACCGCTCCCTCTGGAAGCTCTTCAATCATTATACGACCATACGGTACAACCACTTCCCCCGCTAGCTTAAGTGCATTATTAGCTAACCCTATTTTTAAGTCGGGTGATACTTTAAATGTAACGCCTTGTTGTGCCCTTACAAAAAACTGCTCTCCCGCTACATCAACGTTTACAGCTGGTTGCTCACCTTGCCAATCAACATCGCCAGTTAGCTTTACTTTACCACCTTGATTGTCGTTTAGATTGCCCTCTATTGTGGCAGTCGTTTTATCAAACACTATGTTTATATTAGATTTTTGTAGCGCAATAGGGAGCTGCTCGCCCTCAAGGTTGATATCGTTTACGTTAAGCTCGCCGTTTAATAATGGGTCTTGTAACGTACCCGAAAGTGCTACTTTACCGCTAATATCACCTTTTAATTCCTCTAGGGTTTCTAAAAATGGCTGCAAGTCTGAAAGCAATATTTTTTCAATATTAACACTACCATTAAGCGCTTGCGTATTTTGTATGTCATCAATATTAATTTGTGCATTAATTTTACCTAAAACGCTTGATTCTAAATTAGCTTTGAGCTGCCCTGTTTGAGAGTCTGAAAAGGCACTCACACTAAGAGTTTCTATAGGTAATTTAAATCGGTCCTCTTCTGAAGTTAATATTGCGGTTAAATCTTTGGAGTTTATATTCGTACGCAGTGTTTTAAGCGCACCGCTTTGCCAATTAAGTGCCACGTCGCCTGTTAAATCACCACGAGTATGGATATCTTTTGGCAGAAAGTGTTTAAGCTCTTCAAGCGCTAAATTATTTAACGTCGCATTTAACAGGCCAAGCTCTTTAGTTTGGGCAAGCGTGTTTATACAAAGCTCACTTTGCTCAGAAGCCCAACAGTGTGCACTTACATCAAAATCACCATTTTGAGAGTTAAACATTACGGCAATATTTTTAGTGTTGCTAAAACTGAGCTTTTTATCACCAAGCGTTACATTACTAAGCTCACCATTCCACGTGGCATTATTGATTTTGCCATTTAGTTCAAGTTCAACACTGCCCTGCTCGGCATCTACCGATGCAATAAGCTGATGATCTGTTTTATCTCCAGTTGCATCAATTTTTACGCTATTTATTTTTTGATCAGCCACCAGCGCAGAGCCAACACTCACGGATAAGTTTGTTTGCCAATCCGCACTAGTATCTAGTTGTCCCTTTACGTTAAATTTATTGACGTTAATTTCATTGTAAATAAAACTATCTAGCACTAAAGCCAAATCAACAGAAGGCGTTAACCTCTCACCTCTCACTTTTAAATTGGCGGTGCCGTTGGCAATAAATGGCATGTTTGCCTCTTCATTACTTTGAAGTGTTATTTTACCATCAACTTTCCAGCCATCATCAACTTGCCCACTGAGTACTAATTTATTAGTGCCGCTACTTAAATAAAGGCTATCGATATTGGCTTTTAATGCATCATCAAGCTGAAAGTTTGACGCAAACTCAAGGGGTACCTCGTTTAGTAATCCGCTTAACTTAGTATCATCCATTTTTAGTTGCCACGAGCCGGCTTCAGCGGTAAATGCCCCCTTAAACTGTCCTGAAATGTCACTGGTTGCAGCATCCGTGAAATACTGTGCTTTTAAGTTTGCAAGCGTACCGTTAAAACTCGTTTTAATGCCCTGTTGCCAATCAACATTAGCTTTTATGATTGCGCTACTTTCGTTAGCTTTAATACTTAATGTTTTAAGCGTGGCTTGAGTTAAACTTCCTGATAGCTGAGTATTAAGATCAACAGCCGGATAAGCACCTAATTGGCTGTTAGCCTGCAAATTGAGTTGGTAGTCATCGGCGTTACCATTTGCGTTAAGGCTTACATTTTTAACTTTAAGTTCGTTACTTTGCGCATCAATAAGCCATTGGTTGATTTTTCCGCTTAGTTCAAATGGGTAATTTTTTTGCTTTAAATTAGCGTTCGCGGTTAACGTGAGCGGATACTGTCCTCTCGTTTCTAAATTTAAATTTAAGTCAGCTAAATCACCGTTTAACTGTAAATTTGCTTGGTGTGCATCACTTTGCAAAGTTACTTGGCCTTTTATAGGCAAGTTACCTGCAAGCTTTGCATTTAATTGGGTATTAAGCTGCCATTGCTCATATGTGGCTGAAAGCGCCTGCAAATTAATAGCTGCGTCTTCTACACTTAATAACAGAGAAATGTTTTCGATATTATGCTGTGCTTCGCCCTGTTCAATTGTCACTTTTGCAATATCAAAAGCCTCAATGGCTAAATCAATGGGTGATGTAAATTCAATATCAGGAAGTGCTGGCAATTGTGTAAGTGGGTCTTTGCTGCTTTGAGCAGTTTGTGCCTTAACAGGTTGTTCTTGCTCTTTTAAAGCAACAAGTATACTGGGAATATTTAAGCTCTTTACTGTGAGTTTTGAACCTTCAGCTTTAGCTGATAATTTAAAATTATTAACATTCACATCTGCACTAGGGTGGTTTAATGTAAAATCATAAACCGCTATATTTTTTAATGAAACATTAAAGGGTAAGGTGATTTTTTCAAGGGGCTCAGAGGGTGTTTCATCCTGGGCCTCGACTGTTTTTGGCAAGGTTAATTTTATAGATTTAGCGCTTAAGTTTTCAATACAAATGCCATCACATTGCCACCAAAATAAATCTATTTTTAGTTGCTGCGCATTAAAAACTAAACCGTTATTTTCAAAACGAACATTAAAAGCATCGTTATAAATAAAGCGACCATCTTTAATCTCAATATGTAGCCCATCCACTGCTTTGTTTGCACTGTAGGCAATGAATTGATTACCCGGGGCTGTGAATAATAAACAAAATACGCTAACAAGCAGCGTGATTAATGTAGCACTTACAGCGGCTGTTATTTTTTTAAATACTGACATTAAATTTCTGGCCCTATGGTAATACTCAAGCGTGTACTTTTACTCTCTTTTGTTAATCCCCATGCATGGTCTATACGCACAGGGCCAACAGGTGTTAAATAACGAAAACCAAAACCAGCACCTACCTCAAAATCATCTGAAAAATCATTTGTAGCTGTACCGCCATCAACAAATAAAGCCGCGCGCCAATTTTGAGCAAATTGGTAGTTGTACTCTATTGTACTGGTTAGTAAGTATTTACCACCTATAAGGTCGCCATCATCATTTTCTGGCGAAATTGATTGGTATGCAAAGCCACGAACGCTTTGATCGCCGCCGGCGTAAAAGCGAAGTGAGTAAGGTACGTTTTCAATATCATCAACGAGCATTGCACCTACATTTGCTTTTAAAAACACCAAATGCTTATCTAAATAGGTACGTAGCCACGCATGTTGCATTTGTACTCTTACTAAATTAGTACTTGAGAGAACATCATCTAAGCCAAATTCAGCCGAAATCAACCACTGCTCTCCCCAATAAGGAGTTGTCCTGCCCTTTGATTTTTTACGAGCGTAACTAATACCCGGCATTAACATTTCAGTACTTTCTTCAGGCTCATCACCAATACGGTAAGTTTCTTGGTCTCTGCGCAAAAAAGCTGTGCGCACCCATTTGTTTTCGGTCAACCATTGACGCTGTAATTGGCCCGTTAGTATTTCGCTGTAGGTATCATTTGTGAGTTCATCTTCTAATTTGTAACCTACAGAGAACCGCCACAAGTCATCATTAGGATCGTCAACAGGAATGGTGTAAGCCATTGAAATATCTTGTTGCTTTTGCGCTACATTTAAATTCGTCTCTAGGTAGTGGCCATCTTCTGTGATCCAGGGCTTGCTCCATTTAAAACGTATTTTTGGTCCTAAATCAGTGCTGTATCCCCCCCCAACTTCATAGCTATTTGCTGGTTTGGGAAGAACATCAACTTTAATTGGTACCAAACCATTTTTACGCGCAGCAATATCAGCATACACGCGAACACTGGCAAAATAAGGTGTGCTTGATAAATCAAGATTATAATCAGCTATACGTGTTGATTTATAGGGTTGGTTTTGAGCGAATGGAGCTAAAGAACGTATGTATTTTTCAGCCGGAGTATTACTCGCAATTTCAATATCGCCAAATTTATAGCGCACACCTGTATTAATTACGAAGGTAATAACGGCACTATTTTTTTGCACCGACACCTCTAATTTTCGTGCTGGCCATTTAGCATCAAAATAACCAAGCTCTAAAAGCATCGATTCAATTTTTTTATGTGCGGAGTCGTATTGCCCGTGGTTTAAAATATCACCCTGTTTTAAGCTAATGTTATTTATTAGCGTTTGCAGCTGAGTATCGTCTTTGCCTTCACCATTTAAGGTAATATTAATTGCTTCAATACGCGTTGCAGGCCCGCGCTCAACCTCAACAATTAATTCGCCGTCATTGTCATCAAATATAACGTCAACAGTCGGGTTATAATAGCCCAGCGCCTTAATACTATTTTGTACTTGTTTTTGTGCATAGCGACGAAGCGTACGCGTTGGTTTCTCGCCAATTAATTGCTTAAGATAAAGCGCTACGTTATTTTCTAAATCACCGCTAATACCTTTTATATCATAATCTTCTATGACTTTTTCTGCTGCATAGCTGTTTGCCGAAATTAAGGCTCCCGCAATACACATGCAGCGTAAAAACTTAATAAACAAGTAAATATCCTTACTTTAAATATCTTATACATAACTGGTCAACTACCTGCATATTAGCATAGCCATAATGAGCAACACATTAACTTAGTGACAATCTATCGCGTAAATTTAACTTTGAATAAGTATCGGCATAATTAAAATTTGTACGCGTAATGACAATAATTTGGTTACAATAGCGTATATGTATACAAAATTAATTTTAAACGAGTTTTTAATGCAATTCCCTGATGATGATAACGGCCAACTTTTAGCCGAAATAGCCGATGCTGGCGTTGATTTAAATAAAATGCACCAAATCGATTTTTTCATTTTATTTGAGCAACAAGCCGATGCAGAAAAGTTTGCTAAAGAAATAATCTCTGATGCATTAGTTCAAAGCGCTGATGTTGAAAAATGCAAAGATACTGGCGTATGGGAAGTAATTACTCATGTTCAAATGGTGCCAGAGCACACACTATTAGGGCAAGCTGAGCAATATCTAGAAAGTATTGCTAATAGCTATAATGGTTATGGTGATGGCTGGGGATTAATGGACGAAGACGCCGCCTAACCTTTTAAAGTCAGTTAAGCTTAACGGTTTAACTGATTTGCCTTTCTAAAGCTTCCCTTATAGTCAAACAGTTTATCAGCCACTTTCCACCCATACTTTTTACTTTTGCGTGCAATAACAAAATCAGGTGGCACTAAATCATACTGCGCTTTGATTACCTGCTCTGCATTTTTAAAATTTATAGGTGTTTGTCCTTGCCCTACTCGCTTACCAAATTGCTTATTAAATACAAACTGCCCACCTTTACTGGCAAGGTTATAAACTTCATCGCAGCTTGCGCCATCTTCATCAAAGTACGTTAACTTAATTAAATCGTCTTTAAGTTGAACCACTGATAACCCACTGCAGCGCAGTACTAACGCGTCTTTTAAATTAAGTGCGTTACGTAGCTTGTCGTCAGGGTCGGCCATTACTGCTCCGCAATCATGACATTTACGGGCTGCTATATCGTTTTGAGCGCCGCATTGGTCGCACTCTTTAAATCTAAAACGATAATCGCACTGCTGCTTGTTACCTTCATCATCTTCTAGAAGGCCTTGGCAGCGCCTGCCAAAATGCTCAACTACTTTGCCATCAGCATCGGTTTTTCCCCAAAAAATATTAGCAAAGCCACAGCCTGGGCAAGGCACTTGTACAGGCTCGTTATCACTATCGCCTTTTTTATCGCCCACTTCAGGGTGAAATAAATTAAAACCATTTCCAGCATAGTCAATTACAAGGCAGTCGGTTTTTGATTCAGATAATCTCAACCCTCGCCCCACTATTTGCTGATATAAACTTACAGATTCTGTAGGTCTTAAAATTGCGATAAAGTCGACATGAGGTGCATCAAACCCTGTCGTTAACACCGATATATTAACCAAGTATTTTAGCTGCTTTGCTTTAAACCGTTTTATAATTTTATCGCGTTCAGTATTAGGGGTATCGCCTGTTATTAGCGCACTTTGCTTTTGAGGTAAATAGCTTAAAATCTCTTGGGCGTGCATAACGGTAGCCGCAAAAATCATAACACCTTCACGCTCTTCACTATATTTCATGACTTGCGTTAATATGGCTTGCGTAGCACGTTCACTATTTTTTAAAAGCGCATTCATATCGTCAGTCGTATATTGCCCAAATGCATTAGACTCTAAAGACGAAAAATCATAATGACTAATTGCTGCGTCAACTTCATTTGGCGGCGTTAAGTAATTATGTTTGATCATATACCTGAGCGGTAACTCAAATATACAACTTTTAAATGGGCTTTCTTTCGTGCCTTTAACAAAACCATGGTAATGATGGTGATATATCCATCCCACTCCTAATCTATAAGGTGTAGCCGTTAAACCCAATACTTTTAAATGAGGGTTATACTCTTTTAGAGCGTTTATAACTTTACCGTATTGGCTTTTTTTATCACCATTGACTCTGTGGCATTCATCTATAATGAGCAAAGAATAATGCTCATTTAATTTATTTAAATTTCTTGATAAAGATTGCACGCTCGCAAAAGTTACTTGATGATTTAAAGATTTCTCTTTTAAGCCTGCTGAGAATATACTCGCCTCTAAACCAAAACTTTTATATTTTTGTGAGTTTTGCTCTACTAGCTCTTTAACGTGTGCAAGCACTAATATTTTTTGCTTAGCTATTCGCGCAAGTTCAGCTATTACGAGACTTTTCCCTGCACCTGTGGGTAGTACAATAATAGCGGGGTCGTTTGTCGCTCTAAAATGTAAAACAGTGCGCTCTACTGCTTCTTGTTGGTAAGGTCTTAATGTATAGCTCATAGGAAAAGTTGGATTTGAGTGAGGATTACTTAGTAAATAAAGACTAAAACTATTAAGGTTCAGTTATAACAATTGGTAGAAAACAAAAGAGAAGCAATGTATCTCTTTTGTACTTTTAAGCTAAGTGCTTTTGTAAATCAACACCTTCAAACGCTTTTGGACGACGCCCACGGCCAGTCCATTCAATGAATTCACCGTCAACTTCAATGCGATACTTAGCTTTAACTTTAGTTCGCTTATCGGCTGCGCCATCTTGTAAATCTTCTAACGTAAGTCCTTTTTCTTTTAAAAGATCCAACACTTCCTGTTTAGCTTGTAGCTGCTCAGTATATTTTGCAATTGCATCACTAATTAATTGTTGTGCTTTTTCAAGCTCTGTTAATGATGCAGTTTTAACAAAAGATCGGACTTCTTTCATTTATATCTCTCTTGCTTGTTGGTATTAACCTTTAAATTACAAGGTAAGTATAAACGTATAAACTGATTTTTACCACAAACTAAAAAGTGGAATACTTAATATAAAACAGTGCTTTTATACTAATTACAATCAAAAATAAGACTTAAGTATAAGCATAATCAAAAGGCTACATTTTAATAAAAATGTAAAAGATAGTCAGCCGAGATTATAGGTGTTTATTCAAAAAAATTTCTATTTTTGTATAAAGCTCTATTTTATTTTCTTCTTTTTGGAATCCATGTCCTTTATTATCTTTCATATGTAGTGGTCAATAAAA
>NZ_JAGJEJ010000020.1:0-69638 GCF_018101025.1 Pseudoalteromonas sp. MMG006 | reverse complement strand
TGTGATCAAGGAGAGTCTCACAATGATATTTGAATACATTCCTCAGGTTTTGGGGATATTAGCTTTATCAATCTATTCAGTACGTACGTTTAAAAATGGATATGATGAGAAGAATTTCTTTAATGTCGCTACTATTTGGGCTGTAGTAGCTTTAATAACTTTTTGTTTTTCAATCATGTCTTTTGTTGTTCTCAATATATATTTTGGCGTTATTTATTGCGCTGTTTTTGGTGTTTCAATTGTTGTTGCTATGAAATTTCGTAACACAGAAAAACAATAATAAGTACAACACCCACTCTAATTTGGCACTTTCAATTAGAATCGAGTACACATCGATTAGATAAGCTAAGTTGGCTTCACTTCAAAAGAAAAGTATATTTTTGCTAAACCGTAGGATTTTTTATTATGTACTTTTATTAAAAATATCTTCTAATGTTAAACTATATAAAATTTAATTACTTAATGTAGCTATGGCATTTTACATTCCTTTATTACAACCTCACTTTAAGCACATTGAAATTGGCGATACGCTTACATCACTTTGGAGTGGATGTGGCAGTATTGTTCAGTGCAAGCTTGATGATGAGCCTTGTGTCGTGAAGGCAATTAAAATACCAAGCCACATACACCATCCTAAAATTAAACAAAGCGAATTTGCACTAAAAAGAAAACAGTACTCTTATAGCGTTGAATACACTTTTTATAAGCGTTATAGCCCGTTTTTACCTAGCACAGCAAAAAGCATCGAATGTATAAGTGCAATTAATAAAGACGATGAATACGCGCTGGTCTTTAAAAACTTCACCAAACACGGGTTTGCTCAAGCAGGACCACAACATGTTAAAGCTATATTAGAGTGGCTTGCGTACTTTCATGCGTTTAACTTAAATAAACCCGCTAACGGGTTATGGCAACAAGGTAACTATTGGCATTTAAGCACACGACCCGATGAGTTTAATAAATTAAGTGAACACGCCGATAAAAAGTCCGATATTAAACGTGCTGCACATAAAATAGATAAAATATTGCAAACATCGCACTATAAAACGCTGATTCATGGCGATGCTAAACTTGCTAATTTTGCTGCAAATGAGCAAAGTAAAATACTAGGGTATGACTTTCAATATGTGGGTGCTGGGGTAGGGATTATAGATGTGATGTACTTTATGACCAGTTGCTTTAATGATAAGCAGCTACATGATCACGCAGATGAATATTTAGCTTATTATTTTACGCATTTAAAAAGTGCACTTAAAATTTATCAGCCAACTATTGATGCTGATGATGTTACTGCACAGTGGCAAGAATTATGGCCGCTAGCATGGGCTGATTTTTATCGCTTTTTAGCAGGCTGGAGCCCTGAGCATTTTAAAATTAATAGTTACATGCTTAAGCAGGTAAATATCACGTTAGCAAGTAACATTTAATAAACACAACGGGTTGGTGGTTTGCATAAATATCAATCAAATCAGTCAATTTTGGCACGATCTATGAAATCTTTACTAAAACTACAGGTCAAATGACCTTTTTTAATATAAAATACCGCAAATTCTTGTATCAGTAGGTTTATATCATGGCTATTCACGTTATTTCACACCCTCTTGTTCAACATAAACTAGGCCTAATGCGTGCGCATGGTATTAGTACAAAAAGCTTTCGTGAATTATGTTCTGAGGTGGGTACATTATTAACCTACGAAGCAACTAAAAACCTACAATTAGAAGATAACGAAATTACAGGCTGGGATGGCAACAAGCTAAAGGTTGAACACATTAAAGGTAAAAAGATTACCGTAGTGCCTATTTTACGTGCAGGCCTTGGCATGATGGATGGTGTAATGCAGCTTTTACCTGCAGCTAAGGTGAGCGTTGTTGGCCTTGAACGTAACGAAGAAACACTTGAGCCTGTTCCCTATTTTGAAAAGCTAGTGGGTAATATTGATGAGCGTTTAAGCTTAGTGATTGACCCTATGCTTGCCACAGGCGGCTCTATGATTGCAACAATCGATATGCTTAAAAAAGCGGGCTGCAAAGAGATTAAAGTAATTGTGCTTGTTGCTGCGCCAGAAGGCGTTGAAAAAACATTAGCGGCTCATCCTGATATTGAAATATTTACAGCATCAGTCGATAGCCACTTAAACGAAAAGGGCTATATTATCCCTGGTTTGGGTGATGCGGGCGACAAAATTTTTGGTACTGTTTAGGAGTATTCAGTGCAGCAGAATGACACTTTTTCGATAAAAACTATTTTAACTGGCGCGCAAATGCTGTTTGTAGCATTTGGTGCGTTAGTATTGGTGCCACTTTTAACTGGCCTTGATCCTAATGTGGCACTTTTTAATGCGGGTATTGGTACGTTACTGTTTCAATTAGTGACGAAAGGCCAAGTACCTATATTTTTAGCCTCTTCATTTGCCTTTATTGCACCTATTATAGCTGCTGTGCAAATGTGGGGCGTACCTGCCACTATGGGCGGCTTAATGGCGGCAGGCTTTGCCTATATGCTTTTAAGCTTATTAGTTAAGTTTAAAGGAGTCGCAACGCTTCATAAAATTTTACCGCCTGTTGTTGTAGGCCCAGTAATTATGGTGATTGGCCTTGCACTTGCACCCGTCGCTGTAAATATGGCCATGGGGAAAAGTGGTGACGGTAGTATTCAAATTATTGATTACAACAGCGCTATTTATATTTCGTTGTTCTCGTTAGTGGTTACACTTATTTTTGCTGTGTGGGGTAAGGGGGTATTTAAGCTTATTCCTATATTAGCAGGCGTTGTAGCGGGTTATTGTTTATCGCTGGCAATGGGGGTTGTGCAATTTGATGCGGTAACTAACGCACAGTGGTTTGCTGTTCCAAACTTCACATGGCCTGAGTTTAAATGGCAAGCTATTTTGTTTATGGTGCCAGTAGCAATCGCCCCTGCTATTGAGCATATTGGCGACATGATGGCTATTAGCCAAGTTACCAATAAAGACTTTTTGAAAAAGCCTGGACTTCATCGTACTTTGTTTGGTGATGGCCTTGCTACTTCTGCTGCATCGTTATTTGGTGGCCCGCCTAATACTACATATTCAGAGGTTACGGGCGCAGTCATGCTTACTAAAAACTTCAACCCAAAAGTAATGATGTGGACAGCTGTTATCGCCATTATTTTAGCCTTTGTTGCTAAAATGGGCTCTGGTTTACAAACCATACCAGTACCGGTAATGGGCGGCATTATGATTTTACTGTTTGGCTCTATTGCTGTAGTTGGTTTAAATACGTTAGTTAAGTCGGGTGATGATTTAACCGCCCCGCGTAACTTAAGTATTGTTGCACTTATTTTGGTATGTGGCATTGGCGGTATGCATATTGGTGGCAGCCAATTTAGCCTAGAGGGTGTAAGTTTATGTGCTATTTTAGGCATTGTTCTAAACTTAGTTTTACCCAAGGCGCAGCCTCAAGAAAATGAGTAATGCACGCAAGTTGAAAATATTGCACCATAATAGCGCATTTTAAATGCGCTATTTTTTTAAGTAACTAAAATATATACAAAAAAAATAATGGTCTAGTACCTGCATTTAATTCTTAGAACGCATTGTATGCAAAGGAGTTACTATGTCAGAGGCCAATATTGTGGATATAACCCCGTTTTTAACAAAACATCAACTGCCTTTAAAGTATCAATATTTAAGTGAACAATATTTTGTTCCACTTGCGCATGACATCCTAGAATCTAAAAAAACAAATACTCCTATTTTTGTTGCTATAAATGGATGCCAAGGCTCAGGTAAAACAACACTCGCCGATTTTTTAGTTACTTGGTTTTCTAAAAACACACCTTTTAATAGTGTCGCGTTGTCTATTGACGATTTTTATTTAGCAAAACAAGCACGCGCTGAACTTGCAAGCGATGTACACCCTCTATTTACCACACGTGGCGTACCTGGGACCCACGATGTGGCACTTATGAATAGCACAATTACTAATCTACTCGCTGGCGAGACAAACGTACCACTTCCTCGTTTTAATAAACACGAAGACGACTGCGTACCTAAAAGCGAATGGGTTACAAACGACAAACCCGTCGATATTGTTATTTTAGAAGGCTGGTGTGTAGGCAGCGAGCCGCAGCCACCATTTTCACTAAGCGAGCCACTTAACGAACTAGAGCAACAATACGATAAAGAAGGTGTTTGGCGTCGTTGTGTAAATAGTTGTTTGGCAAACGAATACAAATCTGTTTTTAGCTTAATTGATTACACCGTGATGCTTAAAGCGCCCAGTTTTAGCGATGTTTTTACATGGCGACAAGAACAAGAACAAAAACTAATTGCTAAAAAAGGTGAAGGCTCGGGTACGATGAATAACGAGCAGCTGGTGTATTTTATTTCTCATTTTGAGCGAATTACGCGAGAGAATTTAAATACATTAAGCACAAAGGCAAATGCTTTAATTGAACTCGATAGCAACCGTGATATTAGCGGCATGCACCTTACAAGCGATGAAATGCTGCAACCAATTATATTTACAGATTTAGATGGTACATTGCTGGATCATGCTGATTACAATACAAATAATATTAGTGAGTTATTACAGCAGCTACAAAGCGCGCATATTCCTGTTGTGTTTAATACCAGTAAAACATTTTGTGAAGTAGTTGAGCTTAAAAACGATTTAAATATTCAACAACCCTTTATTGTAGAAAATGGCGCTGCTGTTTACATTCCAGAAGATTATTTTGAACTCAAGCCTATTGGTTGTAAAAAAGTAGGCGCATATTGGTGCTATGCACTGGCTAAGCCACTATCTAGTTTATTAAAGGATTTAGATACTTTAAGAAGCGATTATAAAGCGCATTATAAATTGTTTAGCGATTTATCGAGTGAGCAAATATCTGAACTTACAGGCCTCGATAATGCGCAAGCAAGGCGTGCCCAAACCCGCGATTATTCAGATCCCCTTTATTGGTACGGTGACGATGAGTTACTCAGTGCCTTTGTACAAGATATAAAAGCACTCGGCTACGATATTAAAATTGGTGGCCGATTTATTCACATAGCTAAAAACACCGACAAAAGCGCTGCACAGCAGTGGTTAGTTAAACAGTTTACCCATCATTTTAGAAAGCCTCTCACGGTCATTGCACTAGGTGATAGCGATAACGATAAGCAAATGTTAGAGCACGCAAATATCGCCATTATTATTGCCAATCCGGCCAGTAAAAAGCCGGTTAAATTATCGCACAACAAAGCACGTTATTCTCAATCGCCAGCGCCACAAGGGTGGATTGAAGAAATAACGTCGCTGCAGTGCATTAGCAGTATTTTAAGTATTTCTGAGGAGCAAACATCTCATGGCTGATTTTTATCAAAATGGCATTATCACGACTTTACATAATATTGCCGACAGACCAATTGAAGATTTAGAACAAGAGCTACTTAGCTTTAGCAAAAAACGCCCGATGGGGTTAATACTCCCTTCGTTATTTAGTGAACTTGAAGGCCCTGCACTTCAAAATATAATTAGCGAATTAAGGGATGTACCTTATTTATCGCAAATTACGATTGGCTTAGATAGAGCAAATGAAGAGCAGTATCGTCATGCGCTTAGTTTTTTTAAAGAGTTGAATCAAAACCATAAAGTACTATGGAACGATGGACCTCGTTTAAAAGCGCTTGATAAAGAACTGCAAGAGCTAGGTGTAGCCCCTAGGGAGCTTGGTAAAGGCAGAAACGTATGGTATTGCATGGGCTATAAATTAGCCACTGCCGAAGTGGAGTCAATAGCACTGCACGATTGCGATATTTTAACCTATGATAGAAGTTTACTTGCGCGTTTAATTTACCCTGTAGCACACCCGCGTTTTAACTATGAATTTTGTAAAGGGTTTTATCCACGTACTGCAAGCGGCAAAATTAACGGCCGTGTATCGCGTTTATTAGTTACGCCATTATTACGCTCATTTAAAACTATTTTGGGTAATACCGACTACCTTGAATATATGGATTCATTTAGGTATCCATTAGCAGGTGAATTTTCGTTTAGACGCGATGTATTAAATGATATTCGCATTCCAAGTGATTGGGGCCTTGAAATTGGTGTGCTGAGCGAAATGTACCGTAACTATTCACATAACCGCTTGTGCCAAGTAGATATTGCCGATAATTACGATCATAAACATCAAGCGCTTTCACTTGACGATCAAAGTGCAGGTTTATCTAAAATGTCTATAGATATCACTAAAGCATTATTTAGAAAACTAGCTACTCAAGGCGTTACTTTTACAAGTGAGACAATTCGCTCATTAAAAGCAACGTATTACCGTATTGGCTTAGATTTTATCGAAACCTACCATAACGATGCACTTATGAATGGCTTAACGCTTGACGTTCACCAAGAAGAAAAAGCCGTAGAGATGTTTGCGCAAAACATAATGGAAGCAGGTCAGCACTTTTTAGAAAACCCAATGGAAGCGCCATTTGTGCCAAGTTGGAACCGTGTTGTATCAGCAATGCCAGACGTACTAGAACGCTTAAAAGAAGCTGTAGAGCTAGATAACGAAGAATACAGTTAAGAGAACCTAAACTCTGGATAATAAAATTAACCATCTCTATGGTTTTATTTACAGGTTAATTTTTTAAACAGAGTTCAGATTAATACTAATAATAAAAGGGGCGCATGTGATTTCAGTTAGCGATTTATTTTTACAGCGGGTAGAGCAGCATCTTCATATTATTTATGATGGTGTTGAGCTCCCATTATCGGTTACTGAGCTTGCTCAGCAGCTTATTAAAATTATTTTAGGCAGCAATCCACTGCGCGACCCCACACCTCATACAAACCGATGGGATGAGCAAGATATAATATTAATTGCCTACGGCGATTCTATTATAAAGCATGACGATAGTGAATTTGCTGTCTCTGACCCAATTGAAGCACCGCTTAAAACACTTCATCGTTTTATAAAAGAGCGCTGTGATATGCAGCTTAATGCGCTGCATATTTTACCATTTTATCCGTACAGCTCTGATGAAGGCTTTGCGGTTATGAACTATGCACAGGTAAACGAATCGCTGGGCGATTGGAATGACATTCAAAATATAGCTAAAGACGTAAAGCTTATGGCAGATTTAGTCATTAACCATTGCTCGAGCAGAAGTGTGTGGTTTGAAAACTTTTTAAACGACTTAGACCCTGGTAAAGATTACTTTAAAACAGCCAGCTTAACGGATGATTTGAGCCAAGTAGTGCGACCTCGTACATCACCGCTGCTAAATACAGTAACAACCCCCAGTGGCGACAAACATGTATGGTGTACGTTTAGCCACGACCAGGTTGATTTTGATTTTGGTAACCCGGAAGTTTTAAAAGAGTTTATAAAAATTATTCGACACTATTTAGATAATGGCGTGCGTTTATTTAGACTCGATGCAGTGGCTTTTTTATGGAAACAACTTAATACAAATTGTATTAATTTACCGCAAACACATGAAGCAGTTAGGCTTATACGTACTCTTATTGAGCACACTGAGCCAAGTGTAGTGATTATTACCGAAACTAATATACCAAACCAAGAGAACCTATCTTATTTTGGTAATGCTAACGAAGCGCACAGTATTTATAATTTCGCTTTACCGCCATTGTTGCTGCATACATTATTAAGTGGCGATAGCACAGCTATTAAGCACTGGATGATGAGCATGCCACCTGCGCAAAACGGCACCGCTTATTTTAACTTTATTGCATCGCACGATGGGATAGGGCTTAGGCCAATAGAAGGTTTGTTACAACCCAGCGAAGTGGCTTCACTCGTAAGTACCACTATGCAATTTGGTGGCAGGGTATCTATGCGTACTAGTAACGATGGCACGCATACACCTTATGAGTTAAATATCGCTTTATTTGATGCAATGCAAGGTACGCACAATGGCCCTGATAAATTTGGCTTAGAGCGATTTATGTGTGCTCACGCCATTATGTTTGCACTAGAGGGAATACCTGGGCTTTATATTCATAGTTTATTGGGTACTACCAATGATTATGAACGCTTTGAAAACTCTCAGCATAATCGTGCTATTAATCGTCATCGTTGGCAAGAGTCAAAGTTATTGGCTGCAATTGGTGAGAAGTACAGTCATCACCATAAAGTATTTAATGGTATAAAAAGTTTATTAGCTGTACGTAAAAATCAAAGTGCCTTTCATCCAAATGCGACACAATTTACGCTCCATTTAGCGGGTGGCTTATTTGGCTTTTGGAGGCAAAGCATTGATAGGCGTCAAAGTATTTTTTGTGTATACAATATTACTGATAAGCCACAAACACTTACTTTAGCTGATTTAAACTTAATCAATACTCAGCAATGGTTTGATTTAGTTGCTGGTAAAACAGTTGAGGAAGAGCAATTAATAATAGAGCTTGAGCCTTATCAAAGTGTATGGCTAAGCAATATAAAATAGAGCGCAATAATACCAATCCTAAAATAGATTACTTAATTAAGCGGTTTGATATAAAAAGGCTCGCACTGCGAGCCTTTATTTTAACTAAGTTATTTTATTATAAGCTGTAGCTTAAGTTAATATAGCCAAAGCGGCCAATGTTGTCGTAACTTGCACTTTCCGCGCTTGTACCAAGTGAACCGTACGGAAGTTTACGGTTAAATAGGTTATCGACACCTACTTTAACGCCTAAGCCGCTATCGAAGTTGTAACCAACAGTCATATCGGTGATAAAGTATTTACCGTAAGACATTTGATTACTTGGGTTAGGGTTGTTTTCAAGCTCAACATTTGTGTATAAATCTACTTCGCTTAAAAAGCGTGTTTCAACTGTTGAGAAAAAATTATCCATAGCGTAAGTTATAGATAAGTTAGTTTGCCACTTAGCTTCACCGGTTGTACCTGCATATTCGATGTAGTTACTTGGATCATCTTGGAACGGGTAATCTTTACGTTCAATTAAATATGTCCCAATTAAGCGAGTTTTAAAGCTACCTTCAAGCGCTTCAAAGTCATAGCCTAATTCAAAATCTACTCCAGATGCTTTTTGACCGGCAACATTTAATACTGAGTTTTGAATTAGCGAAATTTCGCCATTTGCATTACGCGTAATTAAATTACAGTACTGGTTGTTTATACCCGTGGTACTATCAACACAACGGTCAAGAATATCTTGCGCGTCGATTGTGTCAATCGCATCTTCAAGTTCAATTTTCCAATAATCTATTGTAAGTACGGCGTTTTCTAAAAATTCAGGTTGGTAAACAATACCTACAGTAGTACTTGTTGACTCTTCACCTTTCACCTCACGGTTACCGCTTGTTAAACCATCTAAAGAAGCGGCATCGTAACCTGAATTAAAGTCGCTCGCTACACCTAACGCGGCACAGTTAGCAGAGCGTGTGGTAGCATTAGATAAATTGCCTAGATTATCTGCGCGACAAGGGTCGTCTACATTGTAGAAAGTTTGACTTGCAGCACCAAATACTTCACTTATATTTGGCGCACGAAGTGCTGCAGATTGAGTTACACGTACACGTAGCTCATCATTTACAGTCCAATCAAGGCCAAGTTTCCAGCTAGTTGCTTCGCCAATCGTACTGTAGTCAGCATGACGTACTGCGGTATCAAATACTAAGTCTTGGATAAGTGGCAAGTCAGTTAAAATTGGCATTGTCGCTTCAAAAAACACTTCGCGAACATTGAACGAACCTTTATCTTCGCCCAGTGCGTTAAAAAATGTACCTTCGGCGTTATCAGGCTCTTTTGTTTCGCTTTCTTCTTTACGGTACTCAGCACCAAATGCAACACCTACGTAACCTGCAGGTAATTCAAAAATAGCGCCATTAGCAAGTGAGCCAGAAATAACTGTTTGCTTAATAGTTGATGTGCCAACAGATACTGTATTTATGTAATCAATTGCTTGCTGAGATGGTGTGCCGAACCCCATAATATTTACAGGAACACAGCCGTCAGCTTGTGCTGCAGCACTACGACATACAATATTGCCATTTGCATCTTCAACGGCATCAAGTGCATTAAAGTAGTTGGCTAAAATCATGTTAGCGCCGTTTTCACGCTCTAGATCAGTTTGGCCATACACAACTGATGTATCTAATTCCCAATCTTCAAATACAGTACCTTTTAAGCCGGTAACAAAACGCGTAGTTTCGCGAGTATTGTTTTCAATGCGGCGGCCAAGGTCTGTCATCATGCGGTTAACCACGATTGAATCAACACCTTCCTCTTCCATACGTGCTTTAATGGCTGGGTCTAGGTAAGGGTTGTCGATTTTAATGCTATTGTCGCTGTCAAAAAAGAAAAACGCAGGTTGACCGATGCTTTCGCCTTGGCTGTTTACGTATTTTGCATCAAAGTAGACATTTAAGTCGTCGGTAACATCGTAGTTAACTTTAAAGTTTACGTTGTAGCGCTCAAACTCAGGTTGAATTTCTTCAAATTGGCTTAAGTTAAAAAAGTCACATTCTGCACATGAATACAAATCTACGTTATTACCTATGTATAAGTCACGGGCGCTGCTATCTGGGTTAAAGCTATTAATAAACTTAGTTGAATCTTCAAGAGCATAAACTCCCGCGTTATTAATAGCGTAAAGACCGGCGTTAGGCGTTAAAATATCATCAGGAAAATCACTGCTATCTTTATTGCTATCAGTTTGAGCTTGATTGTGTAAGCTTCTAAAAGAAGTACTTGTCCAAGGATGATCAAGCGCGTTTAATGAATCTTGGCCTGAGTACTCAATAGCAAACGCTGCATTACCACGACCGTTATCAAAGTTAGAGCCGTACGAGAACGTCGCTTTTTCGTTGTTGTAGCTGTTTAAATCGGCAAAACCTCGGGTAACACTAAAGTCCATACCTTCAATATTGTCTTTTAATATAAAGTTCACAACACCTGTAACCGCGTCAGCACCGTATACAGCGGACGCACCACCTGTGATAATTTCTACACGCTCAACCCATACACTTGGAATCGTATTTGTATCTACTGATTGAGAGCCTGCAGAGCTTGATACATGACGCTTACCATTTACAAGTACTAAGGTGCGGTCTGTACCCATGTTACGTAAATCAAGAATGTTTAAACCAGCAGTACCAATAAAACGGCCCGAGTTAGCCATAGAATAAGTATTGCCAAGTGCTGGTAAATTGTTAAGTGCTTCACCAATGTTTACAGCGCCAGTATTAATAAGCTGTTCACCGCTTATCACTGTTACTGGTGCCGGTGCAATAGCACCTTCACGTAAGATACGTGAACCCGTTACTTCAACACGTTCAATTTTTGTTGCTTGCTCATCTTGTGCAAGCACTGAATTACTTGCTGTTGCAGCAGCAGTAATTAATGCACATTTAATGCTAGTAGAAAGTAAATTATGACGTTTCATGTGTTTCCCAAAGGAGATTTCTAATAATTAAAAACAATATTTCTTTTTAATAAATACACTGTGTATTTGATAAGAACCAATAGCTTTTGTTATGAGGGCGGCGATTATTGCATGCAGATAATTTTATTAAAAGTAAGTAACTTACTGGTAAATAAGCAACTTGAAATAATCTTTATATATATTGTTGTCTTTTTTGCATTAGTCGTGGTGTGTATATAGGATTACTTCTAAAGCTGAGTTACATTATGTGTTTGCCATGTATTTATATTATTTACATATTTGTTGTTTTGATAATTTTTTAGCTGATTTTTATAGCGTTAATTTTTTATTGAGAAGTATTTAATTAAATAAATATTAAACTACAAAAGTAGGTGCTGTGTGTTATATCTACACTATTGTAAGCATTATGTATGTGAATACAGTTTTTAGATGTGTTTTATGTAAGGCTTTTTTTCAAAAAAATGTTTATTTTTGAATTTTTTTCATTATTAAAAACTAAATAGGTAATTGTTACGTGTAAAGCCCCTTTACAGTTTGCTGGCATTAATTGTTCCTTAAGTTACTTTGATACGTAAACTTGGTACAATTTGACTGTTTTTAATAAATAGGTTTGATCATGAAGTTTTTAGTTATTATTTTAACAATTCTATTTAGTTCCAGCTCTTTTGCACAGCAGAATGTCGATCTTGAAGTCAATATGAAAAACACTGGCCTTGCTTATAAAAAAGCTGTTCAAGCAAAGGAATTAGACGAGTTTAATATCGCAATTGAGGAATTTATAAGTCTTGTGGAAGTTAGTAAAACAGCGAAATTTTACCAAGAGCCTGAACAATCTATACAAGGTCTTAATAAGGTAATTACCCAAGCTAAGCTTGCTAAAAAAGCGGCTAACGAGCAGGGGCTTAATGCTGCTAAAGAGTCATTAAAAAACATTGATAATTTACGAAAAAAATACCATGAGCTTCACGAACCACCGGGTTTTTTTGAATTATTATTTGGTTCATAGTTTAAATTTAGAATAAAAAGGAAAAGCAATGGAAATTTCAGTATCGTTATTAGAAGGTCAAAAGCAAAGCGCTAAATTTGGCGATTTAGAAGTAATAAGCGACCAAAGTATTAATGCTGGTGGCGGTGCAGAGCACCCAGAGCCGTTTGATTATTTTTTAGTAAGTATGGTGTTGTGTGCAGGTTTTTATGCACGTAAATTTTGTGAGCAACGAGATATCTCTACCGAAGGTATGACCCTTAAACAAAATAATGAAAATGTAGACGATAATGGTAAAAAATTATTTTCGATTGAAATTAACTTACCGGATGGATTTCCGGTTAAGTATAAAAAAGCACTAATTGCTGCAGTAAATACATGTACTGTTAAAAAAGTGATTCAGGCATCTCCTGAATTTTCGGTAGTCGTTAAATAATCATAAAAAATAAAAATACCGCCGAGTAACATAAAAGCCCGGCGGTATTGCTACAACAAATTTGTTACTAGAATTTCATACCTCTATTGCGTTAAGCAAAGCTTTTTATTTCCAGCAAAACCTTCGAATTCACTATAAAAGAATTAAAACGCGATAAAGCATGAGAAAACCTATTAATCAGCTTTTTTAGCGGTAGATAGGTTTTTGAAACGACGATTAAATTGCGCCACACGCCCATCAGTTGCAACTGTTTTTTGCTTGCCAGTATAAAACGGGTGCGAATCGCTTGATACGTCAATAGGAACATAAGGATAAGTGTTACCGTCAATTTCTACTGTACGATCTGTTTTAATTGTTGATCCAATAATAAAATAAGAATCGGCAGCGGTATCGTGAAAAGCAACCACTTGGTAATCAGGATGAATATTTGGTTTCATAATACGCCTCAATAAATGATATGTGATAATATATCATTTAAATTTAACGTATTTATTTTTACATTGCAAGTGGCGATGTTCCTTAAAAGGGCCGTTTTTGTTGGCTTATTGCGCAAACAAATCAAAAAATAAGCACTTAAATCAAAAATGCTGGCTATTGCTGTTTAGGCTGTTATAACTATATTTAAAAGTTGAAAACGGTAAAAAGTTATTACAGAGGTTATGTATGAGTGACGCAATACAACAAGAACAAATAGATCAAGGGGTGATGGAAACCCTAAGAGAGCGCGATCACAGTGCCTTATCTGAACAAATTAACCCTATAGATTGCACGCACAACGATATCATTGAGTTGTTGGCCAAATATATGGCATTGAGTGAGCAAGATAACGATGAGTTGTTTGATGATTGGTTTGATAACTTGAGCAAAGAGCAGCAAACTGTTTTGAAGGTATTTGAAGTTTATCGAGGTCAATACGAGCATTTAAATTAGCAAAGTATATATATTACTAATTTAAGACTGGCTTTTAATTTTAAAGGTGTGTTGCTTTTGAATTGTAATGTTCTAATTTTAATATATTAATCCAAAAAACTTAAATATAGAACGTTAAGGCTTAGATGATTAAACCAACCGTCCCTGTAAATGAAGAAGCCAGGTTACGTGCTCTTAAAGACCTAAAAACATTAGACACTGATCAGGAAGAAAGATTTGATCGTGTAACTCGTATTGCTAGGCGTATGTTTAATGTAGCTATTTCATTGGTTACATTAATTGATGAGGATAGGCAGTTTTTTAAATCTAAGCAGGGAATTGAGCCGCGTGTGTTACCCAGAGATACCTCATTTTGTGGGCATACAATTAATAATAACGATTTGCTTATAATTAATGATACCCAAACGGACGAACGTTTTTTTGACAATCCATTCGTTTTAAATGATCCAAATATTCGATTTTATGCAGGTTACCCGCTTGTATTGCCTGAGGCATTAAGCATTGGAACGTTGTGCATAGCTGACACCAAGCCAAGGCACTTTAGTTATGAAGATCAACAACTGCTTAAAGATTTGGGTGCACTTGTAGAACAAGAAATTCAATCTATTCAGCTTGCAACAATTGATGATTTAACCAAAATCTCTAATCGCCGTGGTTTCTTAAGCCTTGCTGAGCACACTTTTAATATGTGCAAAAAAAATGCGCTTCCAATATCTATAATATTGTTTGATCTAGATAAATTTAAACAAATTAATGATTTTTACGGCCACCACGAAGGTGATTTGGTTTTAAACATGTTTGCTAAAACCTTACTTAACGTATTTAAAGATGCTGATGTAATAGGGCGTTTAGGAGGCGACGAGTTTGTTGTAATGATAAGCGACTCAGGTGAAAGTAATAACGCGGTTGTTTTAAAGTATCTTGCTGATGAAATTAACCAAGTAAATATAGACTCAAATAAACCATACAATATTAGCTATAGTGCAGGAATTGTTAATTACTCGTCTGACACCCATCAAACCGTAGAGAGCATGATTGAAGACGCTGATAGGGCAATGTATCAGCAAAAAAAACAGCAGCGCTAATAACTTTTGCGTTATTTTAGGTCGGGTAATTAACTCTGCTTATTCTATGATTTAATGGCATCCACTTTTTGTATTTGTTTGTGCTAACGATACTTTAGAATCCCAAATTCTATCCCATATATTGCTCATTTTACTTAATTGAGGGCGTTGACTGATTTTTTCGTAGTTGCCTTCGTCAATTCCCGTATTTGTTTTTACACCAACTACAAAGTTAAACACGTAATTACACTCCATACCCATTCGTAAATCAGAGAGTATTATATTACTTTGCCGCTGATGTACGTTGTAAAAACCTTTAGTAAACCACTGCAAGCGTTTGGTGCCCCACTCATTATTTATATCATTTAATAATGAGGGAGTGGTGTTGTAGGCATTTAATGTAACCTCATTTGGCCCATCAAATACCGACGCATATGCGACGTAGTATTGCCCATCAGACATAACTACAATACGCCATAACAGCGTAGTGAGTGGCGCAGGGGTACTTATATAATTGTTAACTTTGATTTGCCTGTCAGAAAGGGCAGCCGTCACCTTATCGTCAATAATTACTTTTAAAATAAACGAACTACATAAATACATACTGCTAAGCACAAGCATTGTGGCATTTATGTTATATGCACGCGTACTATTTATTTTTGGCAATAATGCATAACCTACACCAACGAGTAAGGGCAGCGTATAAAGTGGATCGATTATAAACATGCTTGAAATAGCAAACGGGTACTCGGTTAGTGGCCACAGTAGTTGTGTGCCATACACAGTTAAACTATCGAGTAAGGCATGGGTAGATAAACACAAAAATACAAGCCAAAACCAACGTGTTTTATAAGCTTGCATGCCTGTGTGTATTTTTAAAATAAGCCAAACAATGAGTGGGCTAATTAATAAATGTATTAATAAAGAGTGGCTAAAACCACGATGGTAAGTAAATGCTTCTACAGGGCCACCGTAAGGTATAAATACATCTAAATCCGGCAAAGTACCTAAGGCTGCTCCCCATAAAACAGCTTTGCGGCCTACTTTATTACCTAAAACTGCATGCCCTACAGCACTGCCTAATGCTATTTGCGTTAATGAGTCCATAGCGTCCCTTTTTTATTTTAATATTGTTTATACTAACTTAGCGCCCAAATGAGTCACTTATAATGAAAGCTTTGGCTTTATAAAATCTAAAAACGCGACAATGCGCGACGATACCGCGCTATTTTTGTAATAAACCGCCTGCACAACTTCGCGATTATTAGGTGTGGTTATGCTATTAGGTAGTACTTTAATTAACTTACCTGTTTTTAAATCATCACCAATCATAAAATGCGAAAGCAGTGCAATACCTTGATTTGCTAAGCATAATTGACGCACGGTTTCACCGCTACTGGCCATTAGCTTAAATTTTAAATGACTAGTGGATTTTAACTGCCAGTTGTTTAATTTTGGGGAGTCTGTAAAACCAATAAGTTTGTGTTGGCTTAAATCACTGACTTTTGAAATATCGGGTGTAGTTTTTAAGTACGCTGGGCTTGCGACTAAATATAATTTACTGACGCCGAGCTTTTTAGCATTCAGGTTAGAATCTTTCAAATCGCCAATGCGAATGGCCAAGTCGGTTTTATGCTCTAGCAAATCAATAATGCTGTCGTGGGAGGTTATATCAAGCGTGATATGCGGGTATTGCTTCGTAAATTCATCAATGTGTGGCACTAATTGGTGTAATACAAACGGGCTTGCTGCATCTATTCTTAACTTTCCGCTTGGTGCCTGTTTTAAAAGCTTAAGTGCTTCTTCGCCAGTTTGCAGAGTGTTTAAGCCATCACGCGCATATTTTATAAAGGTATGGCCTTCTTCAGTAAGCTCTAATCTGCGTGTCGTTCTGTTCAATAAAGTGCACTGCAGTGTGTTTTCAAGGCGAGACACCGCACGCGACACCTTAGCTACTTGTTGATCAAGCAAATTAGCCGCAGCAGAAAAACTACCGCTATCAACTACCGTTAAAAACATTTCTAAGTCTTCTGTTTTGGCATGCGGAGCCATACTTGAGCACCTTACTTTTGCATTAATTACAAAAGTATTTTGTCACTAATGCTATTTTTTGCAAATGCTTTTTTGGTCAAACTGCACGCCTAAACTAATTACGAGGATTTAACTATGCCATTAGCTTTGTGGGCGCTCACCTTAAGCGCATTTGCAATAGGAACAACCGAGTTTGTAATAGTAGGCTTAATACCTACCATTGCAAACGATTTAGGCGTAAGCCTACCTTCAGCGGGTTTATTGGTGAGTTTGTATGCGGTAGGTGTAGCCATTGGTGCGCCGGTACTAACTGCACTCACCGGGCGATGGAACTGTAAAATTGTATTAATAAGCTTAATGGGCTTATTTGTAGTAGGTAACTTACTTGCATGGCAAGCACCGAGTTATGAAACACTCATACTGGCGCGCATACTAACAGGCCTAGCTCACGGGGTGTTTTTTTCAATTGGCTCTATGATTGCCACAAGCTTAGTAAGTAAAGACAAAGAAGCCAGTGCTATCGCTATTATGTTTACGGGTCTTACTGTTGCACTTGTAACGGGTGTGCCATTAGGTACATGGATTGGCCAACACTTTGGCTGGCGTGCAACGTTTTTAGTGGTGTCGCTACTGGGCTTAATTGCTTTAATTGGTAGCGCTATTTTAGTACCAAAAAACTTAAAACAGTCTATTCCGGCGACGTTTAAAGAGCAGCTTCAGGTTATTGTTAAGCCGCGCTTATTGCTCGTTTATTTAATGACTATATTAGGATACGGCGGCACGTTTACCGCGTTTACTTACCTAGCACCTATATTAGAGCAGCAAACTGGCTTTGTCCCCTCAGCTATTGGTTTAATAATGCTGGTTTATGGTGTGTCGGTAGCAGTTGGTAATATATGGGGCGGAAAATTGGCCGACAAACGCGGCCCAATTAGCGCACTGAGTATTATATTTAGCGCGTTAACAGTTATTTTATTGGCTTTTACCTTTACCATGGAATCAAAAGTAGCCGCAGTACTGACTATTTTAATATGGGGGGCATTTGCATTTGGTAACGTACCAGGCTTGCAGCTTTATGTAGTCAAACAAGCTAAAACGCACACTCCTAATGCCGTAGATGTCGCATCGGGCTTAAACATCGCGGCATTTAATATTGGTATAGCACTGGGCTCAATGATTGGTGGCAGTATTGTAGAGAGCATGACCTTACAAGACACCGCATGGATAGGCGCAGCAATTTCTGCTTTAGCATTAATTGCAACCTGTTACAGTGGCATGCTGCTTGATAAGCGAGAAGTTCAGCAAGCGTAAACTATTTTCTGTTAAGGTTGAAACTTAAATTAATGGCCTCATTACCTGTATTGAGGTCATTAATTTTAAGTGACAACACAAAATAAGTAAAAGGTGTATTTTGTAAAACTTTAAAAAGTTTGTATTTTTAACCGATTATTTTATAAGGATAGAGCCATGACACAACGTGTAATTGAAATGCCAGATTTAGGCATGGGAACATTCCGTTTAGAAGGCGACACCGCCTACAATTCAGTAAAAATGGCGTTAGAAGTAGGATTTCGCCATATAGATACTGCGCAAATTTATGGTAATGAAGAGCAAGTAGGCCAAGCCATTAAAGATAGCAACATCCCTCGTAGTGAAATATTTTTAACCACTAAAGTGTGGAACAATAAACTCAATAAAACTGATTTTATTGCCAGTGTAAAAAAATCACTTGAAAAGTTACAAGTAGAGTCGGTCGATTTACTGCTTATACACTGGCCATCATCTTCAAATGATGAGCCAATGAGCGAATACCTCACTGAGTTATTAAAAGCTAAACAGCTTGGTTTAACTAAACACATTGGTGTATCAAACTTCACCATTGCAAACTTAAACGAAGCAATGCAAACGCTTGACTCGCGTGAAATATTTACTAACCAGATTGAGGTTCACCCATACTTAACTAATACTAAATTACGCGCATTTTGTGCCCAGCACGATATACACGTAACAGCGTATATGCCATTCGTAGTCGGTAAAGTACTTAAAGACCAAACAATTATTGATATTGCCAATAAGCATGATGCATCGCCAGCGCAGGTGGTTATTGCATGGGTAAACGCTAATGGCATGAGCACCATTCCATCATCAACTAAGCGTAAAAACTTAGAAGATAACTTTAACGACCATGTTAAGTTAGATGATGAGGACATTGCCCGTATTGATGCCCTTGATTGTGGTGACCGCCAAGCAACGCCAGATTTTGCGCCGCAGTGGGATCAGTAATAAAATACGCAACACGATATTAGGTGCAGAAAGTCTGCACCTTTATTTTTTAAAAAGGACTGAGCATGTTAACGGTAATCGCCACTATTTCGGGTAAAAATATTGATGCAGACGTTGTATTAACCGCACTCGAAAATCTACAAAAGTACTCGCGCCAAGAAGTAGGCTGCCTACGTTATGAGCTATCGGTTAAAAGTGATGCTCAGCAAACGACTTATTTAGTGAGTGAGCAATGGGCATCTGATGAACATTTTGAAGCGCATAAAAATGAGCCGCATTTTAAAGCCTTCGGTACGCAAGTAACGGGCTTAGTGACCAGTAGTAATATTGAAGTGTATAAATCAATTGGCTAAATATAGCTAATTGACTCAGTTATTTTAAACGGCGATGTAATTATATATCGCCTTTTAAAGTTTTATAACACCTTGCTAAGTTATAGCTTTTACTATCTGTTTATTTTATAGATAAATCGTATTTTAAAATAAGCGCATCTATGTATCGAGCGCGTAGGGTCTGTTGTTTTTCGTGATCTGCCCCGTGGCCTAGCGCCTTGTTTAATAGCTTCATTGCGGGGTGTAGTTGCGTCCGCTCCTGTTGATTTAAGGATGCTTTAGTGCGCAGCTCAGTGATGTCGTCAACTAATAACCTGCCAATATCAACACATACTATTTCGTCAATTAACCCGTTTTGTGTTAGCACACCATATTTACTACATAAAAACTGTTGCCATACTTGTTGTAGGTGTTCTTCTATCTCACAACCAAACAATTCTTCGTTAAAGGTAAAGCCTTGCTGGGCAAGCTTACTAAGGCTTGCCGTGTATTGCTGTGCAAAATAATTAAAGGCATTACTCGATGATTCAATCTTTTGTTTTATAAGCCCTTGGCCCCAATTTACGCAGCCGCGCGGGTAATAATCATCGTATTCCTCACATTCATACAATCCAGAGTACGAGCTGCAACTTAATTGACTTTTTATACAATAACTTGGTTTAGGAAATACGCTGTGCTGTTGCCATGTATCTAGCTGCTCGGCATCAATATTTAAAGCATGGCAAAGCTCATCGGTATTATAAAAATGAGTGGCTAAGTAGTTAGATAAACGCATAAAGGCTCGCTTAAAGTTAAAAATACAAACACTGTTTAAATGTACAGTGTTTATATTTTGTATTATCAAACTAAATAACACAAGCCATTTTACGTTTATTATTCGCTTAGGCCTGCAAAAATGCGCGCAAGTATGTTACAAATAGCGCAAGTTTTATAAATAATGAATTTTTATGCGCACCCTAGAACAAATTAAACAAGCAAGCTTAATTACCGCTATTAAAACCCCGTATTTGGCCAATGGTGAAATAGATTTACCAAAATACGATGAACTCGTTGAAATACAGATTGCAGCGGGAGTAGATGGCATTGTAGTTGGTGGTACAACCGGCGAAGGCCAGTTAATGAACTGGGAAGAGCATTTAATGCTTATTGCGCACAGTGCAAACAAGTATGGCAATAAGCTACTGATTGTAGGTAATACAGGCAGTAATAATACCCGTGAAGCAATAAAAGCCACTAAATACGGCTTTGCCAGTGGCATGCATGCAGCGCTGCAAATTAACCCGTATTATGGCCGTACATCTATTGCCGGTGTAAACGAGCACTTTAAACGAGTACTTGATATAGGCCCTGCGTTTATTTACAACGTAGCAGGGCGTACAGGGCAAGACCTAACGCCAGATATTATTGAGCCATTAGCACAGCATCCTAACCTAATTGGTATAAAAGAGTGTGGTGGTAATGAACGTATTGCACACTACGAGCAGCAAGGCATTGCGTGTTGGTCAGGTAACGATGACGAAGCACACGACGCTCGCCATGTGCACAAAGCACACGGTGTTATTTCGGTCACCTCTAATCTTATTCCTGGGTTGTTCCGCCAATTAATGGATACTAAAAATGATGCGTTAAATACCTCATTACAACCTTTAATGAACTGGTTGTTTTGCGAGCCAAACCCGATTGCTATTAACACCGCAATGATGATGACTGGCGCAGTAAACCCGGTATTTAGATTACCTTACTTGCCACTGAGTGATGAGCAGCAAGCTCAAGGCGAAGTGTTAATTAACGAACTCAACGTTGATGATATCGTTGGCACGAAGGCCGCAGTATTAAATAACGACAATGTATTAATTTTATCTTAAGTTTTTTAAATATAGGCAGTAATCACTAACTGTTGACTCATTTTTACTGTATAATTTGCGACCCTTGATAATGTGGCCGCAGGTTATACAGCATGAATTTTAAATCTTTTAGTTTTGCCCCTGAACTTATTCAGGCGTTAGACGAACTTAATTACCACACCCTTACGCCCATTCAGCGTTCAGCTATTCCGGCTGTTCGTAAAGGTAAAGACGTTTTAGCAAGTGCCCAAACTGGTACTGGTAAAACGGCAGCGTTTGCTTTACCTATCATCCAAAAATTATTTGAATCAGAGCACAGCACAACGAATGCACCCAGTGCATTAGTACTTGCGCCAACTCGTGAGCTTGCAGAGCAAATAGCTAATAACTTTAAAGCTTACGCAAAAAACACTCCTTTAAAAGTAGTGAGCTTGTTTGGTGGTGTTAATACCGCAGGCCAAGCTAATTCACTAAAAGACGGTGTAGATGTTGTTGTTGCAACACCTGGGCGCTTACTTGATCATATCCGTTTAGGTAATTTAAGCCTTGCAAGCGTTAAACATTTAGTACTTGATGAAGCCGACCGTATGCTTGATATGGGCTTTATTGAAGATATGCAAAGTGTTATTAAAAGCTGTGACGAACAGCGTCAAATATTACTTTTCTCGGCTACGTTTCCAGCAGCGATTAAACAGTTTGCTTCTAAAGTATTAAAACAGCCTGAGATTGTACGTGTTGATCAAACTAACAGCACAGCAAGTACCGTTCAGCACGTTGTGTACCCAGTAGAAGAGCGCCGTAAGCAAGAGCTTCTTTCAGAGCTGATTGGTAAAAAGAACTGGCAGCAAGTACTTGTGTTTGTAAACATGAAAGAAACGGCTGATGAGCTTGTGAAAGAGCTTAACCTTGACGGTATTCCTGCCACTGTATGCCACGGCGATAAGTCGCAAGGTAACCGCCGACGTGCACTTCGTGAATTTAAAGAAGGCAAGGTACGTGTTTTAGTGGCAACCGAAGTTGCTGCGCGTGGTATTGATATTGATGGCCTACCACGTGTAATTAATATTGATTTACCGTGGCTTGCTGAAGATTACGTACACCGTATTGGCCGTACAGGTCGTGCTGGTAATCAGGGCCAAGCAATTTCATTTGTAAGTCGTGAAGAAGAAAATACATTATTTGAAATCGAAGCGTTAATTGGTCAAAAAATTAAGCGCGTATATTTAGAGGGTTACGAAGTAAGTAACCGTGAAGTACTTATTGATAAAATTGGTAAAAAACCAGCGCATTTACGCCGTAGCCGTACTAATAAGCCTACAGGGCAAGCAACAGGCGAAGCACGTGCAGTAAATCGCTCGCGCATTTCAAATGTACGTAAAAGCTTAAAAGGCGCCAAGCTTACCCTTAAAAAGTAAGTTAAAACGCGAATTTTAATTAAAAAAACCTGAGTTTACTCAGGTTTTTTTGTATCTACTGAAAGTGTTTTATCAATTATATCCGCATAAGTGTACGCAGCTTGCTCTTGGTTTATATTAGCAATAATAGATAACCCAACCGGTAAGTTACTTACCTTGCCCACAGGGAGTGTTATATGTGTGCTTCCTGCTATTGCAGGCAAAGAGCTGCTGCTGCCTTTAAAATTATCACCGTTAATGAGGTCGGTTTTCCACGCTGGCGATACTGTTGGGGCAATAACGATATCTATATCATTATTTTTATATAAATTAGTAATTGCTGATTTAGCCAATGCACGGTAGCGTGTTTTAATACGCTGGTATTTATCTTTATTTGTTAAATCAATTGCCAGCGATTGAGTAAGTATATCCTGTCCGAAGTAGGGCATTTCTGTTTCATTATTTTGATTATTAAAGTTAATGAGTGCCTCTAAGCTTTTAGTTTTTACTTTTTTTGGTGTGTTAGATAAGTAATGATTTATTTCAGCTTTAAAATCGTAAAGTAAAATGTAGTATTCATCAGCAAATAAAGTATCTAGATTGTCGGTTACTTCTATTTCAGTGACTGTATGACCAGCTTGCTTGAGTGCATTTATTTGTTTTGTATAAAGCTGCTGAGTTTGAATGGTAAATTTATCACTTGGTAGGGCACCAATTTTGAGTGTTGATTTAGCCGTTAACTCTTTTGAATTTAAAACAAACTCATGTGTTGATACATCATTTTTATCTTCGCCTTGTAAAACTGCCATCACAAGTAGCGCATCTTTTAGGGCATGAGCCATAGGCCCAACAGTGTCTTGGCTGCTTGAAAGGGGAATAACCCCGTTGCGTGATACTTGGCCCATGCTTGGTTTTATAGCATATACACCGTTAACTGATGCGGGGCAGGTAATTGAGCCATCGGTTTCGGTACCCAGAGCAATTGACGCAAAATTAAGTGCTACGGCCACTGCAGAACCAGCACTAGAACCGCACGGGTTTCGAGTTATATCGTGAGCATTATGTGTTTGCCCACCTACAGCGCTCCACCCAGAAGAAGAATGCGAAGAGCGAAAATTGGCCCATTCACTCAGGTTTGCTTTACCTAAAATAATAGCACCTGCTTCTCGCAGTTTTTTAACTACAAAGGCATCTTTATTTGTAATGTTATTTTTTAAAGCCAGCGATCCTGCTGTGGTTGGTAATACACCTTTGGTCTCTATGTTATCTTTAAGCAAAACGGGTATGCCGTGAAGTGGCCCGACCCATTTAGAATTTGCATAGAGTAAATCTAAAGCTTTAGCCTGTTCAATAGCTGAGGGATCGATATTAATCACAGCATTATAGTGTGGGTTAAGTTTTTCTATTCGGTTTATATAAGTTTGTGTGACGTGTTGTGCATTTGTCGTTTTGTTTTTATAAGCTGCGTGAATTTGCTCTATAGTTTTTAAATTATTCGCTTTAGTACTAAATACACAAAGTACACAAATTAAAGAAATGATGGTATTTTTGGTCATTATATTAAGTCGCTAAATGTTATTTATTATACATTTAGCACAAAAAAGCCCCACAAAGTGAGGCTTTTCGATAAATAACTTAAAAACTGGTTTAAGCGTTTTCTAGCATAGAGAGTGCAACTGCTTCAGCCGCTTTAATACCATCAATGCCTGCAGATAAAATGCCACCTGCGTAACCTGCGCCTTCACCTGCTGGGTATAAACCTTTTGTATTTATACTTTGAAAGCTTTTATCGCGTTTTATACTAATAGGCGATGATGTACGCGTTTCTACACCGGTTAATAAGCCATCGTTAGTTGAAAAACCACGAATTTGCTTATTAAATGCGGGTATGGCTTCGCGTATAGCATCGATAGCAAACTGCGGGAGTACTTTACCTAAATCGGTTAATTTAATCCCTGGTGTATATGAAGGCTCAACGCCGCCAAGGTTACCCGATGGTTTGCCTTTTAAAAAATCACCGATAAGCTGAGCAGGGGCATCGTAATTACTGCCGCCTAATGCATAGGCTTGCTCTTCCAACTTACGTTGTAAATCAATGCCTGCAAGCGGGTGACCTGGGAAATCTTTTTCTGGGTTGATACCCACAACAATAGCACTATTTGCATTACGCTCACTACGTGAATATTGGCTCATACCGTTAGTAACAACACGGCCTTCTTCAGAGGTTGCGGCTACTACCGTGCCACCAGGGCACATACAAAAGCTGTATACTGTACGGCCATTATCACAATGATGAACGAGTTTGTAATCTGCTGAACCTAAAATTGGGTTGCCTGCATTATCTCCAAAACGGCACTCGTCAATCATTGATTGTTTATGCTCGATTCTAAAGCCCACAGAGAAGGGTTTAGCTTCTACATAAATACCTTTATCGTGGATCATTTTAAAGGTATCGCGAGCGCTGTGACCTACTGCAAGTACGACGTGACGAGTATCGAGATTTTCACCGTTTGAAAGGGTTAAACCTGTTACTTGTCCATCATCAATATGAATGTCGTCTACGCGTGTGCTAAAGCGTATTTCGCCGCCAAGCTCTATAATACGCGCGCGCATTTTTTCAATCATAGTAACAAGTTTAAACGTACCAATGTGCGGCTTACTTACATATAAAATTTCATCCGGTGCACCGGCTTCTACAAATTCGGTTATAACTTTACGACCATAATGTTTTGGATCTTTTACTTGGCTGTATAGTTTACCGTCTGAAAATGTACCTGCACCACCTTCACCAAACTGCACATTAGACTCAGTATTAAGTGTGCGTTTACGCCAAAAGCCAAAAGTGTCTTTTGTGCGTTCGCGTACTTCTTTACCACGCTCTAAAATAATCGGGTTAAAGCCCATTTGAGCAAGGACTAAACCCGCAAATAAACCACATGGGCCAAAACCAATTACCACAGGTCGCTCGGTAATGTTAGCAGGTGCTTGCGCTACAAATTTGTATGAAGTGTCGGGCGCCGGTTTTACGTGCTGATCTTTGGAGAATGTATTAAGGAGCGCTTCTTCGTTATCTACTTCAATATCAAGGGTGTAAATAAGTAATATTGCTGTTTTTTTTCGTGCGTCGTAGCCTCGTTTAAACACATTGTAGCTGTGCAGTTGCTCAGGTTTTATTTTTAGTTTATCTACTATGGCTTGGCCTATAGCATCTTCGTTATGATCAAGCGGCAGCTTTATTTCGGTTAAACGTATCATTAGTATCTCTTTTAGGTGTCTTAGCGGGTTTATTTCCGCTCACAATAAGAAGTGTAGGGCACGTAATGGCTTTACATTGAGGGCGCATATACTACGTTAAATTGGCCAATTATGGCACTTATTTATTGTGTTTTTAGTGTGGTTGGGTATGATCCGCGCCTTAGATGATTTAATTATTGGGTTTTAACTGTTATGGCGTTTGTGGTCACCGAAAACTGTATTAAATGCAAATACACAGATTGTGTGGCAGTGTGCCCTGCAGATGCCTTTTACGAAGGCCCTAACTTTTTAGCAATAAGCCCAATAGATTGTATTGATTGCGGTTTGTGTGTACCTGAGTGCCCAGCCGAGGCTATTTATCAAGAAGATGAACTCCCAGAAGATCAAAAAGAATTTACTGAACTTAACGCTGAGCTTGCTTTAGTTTGGCCGCGTATTATTGATGTAAAACCAGCCCCTGATGATGCAGACCAATGGAATGGTGTGGCTAATAAGCTTAAATTGATAGAAACCTAGCTTTTTAAATTAATTCTTTAATATTAATTAGTTAAAAAACTTATTATTTTTAGTATCAAACTATTAACAAATGTACTGACTTAAATTACACTCTGTAAATAAGTTTACCTTTATAGGGTGAATATCTCTGAATGGACGTTTATGCAGTACTTGATAACTATAAAAAAATACTTCAGTGCTTTGTTTGCACTGATTTTTGCACTTTCATTTACAACTTCAATATTAGCCGCTGAAAAAACACAGTATTCGCTGTCACATATCAATACTGATATTACCGTTGATGGCGTGCTCGACGAGCCTCATTGGCAAAATGCCACATTAGTACCTATTGCGTTTCAAGATGAGCCTAACGAAAAGGGCACTCCTCCGGTTAAAACCGATGCTTACATGTATGAAGATGGCAGCAACTTATACGTTGCATTTGTAGCCGAAGACCCACAGCCTAGCCAAATTACGGCGCCACTTCGTGATAGAGATACGCTTTGGCAAGACGACACGGTTATTTTAATTATTGATACCTTTAACGATGAGCGTTCAGCTTACGAATTTTATGTAAACCCATTAGGCGCGCAAGGTGATACACGTATGAGTGACACCGATGGTTGGCAGTCAGACACCTCTTGGGACGCAATATGGGATAGCGCAGGTAAAATTACTGAGCAAGGCTTTGTGGTTGAAATGCGTATACCTTTTAAAGCTCTTCGATTTCCTGAAAATAAGCCCGACCTAACGTGGGGGTTTGCGGTATTACGAAATTATCAGCGCGACGTGCTTTATCAACTTTCAAATATGGGTTTTGATCGAGATATAAAATGCAGCCTATGTCAGTTTGATAAACTCCACGGTTTTAAAAACGTAAAAGCCAGTAAAAATTTACAATTAACACCTACGCTTACAGCGCTTAGAAATGATTCAAAGCCAGCCCTACCCGGTAACTGGGATAACGGTGATATTAATGTCGAAGCAGGCCTTGATTTACGTTGGGGTGTGACTCAAGATGTGGTAATTAATGCGACAATTAACCCTGATTTTTCGCAAATAGAAAGTGATGCCCTAGAGCTTGATGTAAACACGACTTACTCAATATATTATAACGAAAAGCGACCGTTTTTTTTAGATGGAGCATCCTATTTTCAAAGCAGTTTACTTGAACTACTTTATACCCGCACTATTGCAGAGCCTGAGGTTGGTGTAAAACTTACAGGTAAAACGGCTCAGCATAGCTACGCATTTATGTATGCCGATGACAATAACAGTAATATTTTATTGCCTACAAACCAAGGCTCTGGCTTTGCTATTTTAGAGGATAAAACCCACGCAGCAGCTGCTCGTTATCAATATGATATTGGTGAGCAAGGTACAATAGGGCTTAGTACAACTCATCGAGAAAGTGATGATTACTACAATACGGTATTCTCTATTGATGGCAGTTATTGGTTTAATCAATCAGATACGCTTGCTTATCAAGTGGCAACGGCTGATTCTAAAAATTCAGCATTTTTAACCAATAACTATAATTTAGCTAACACCCAGTCCGATGAGGCATACGCTATTGAATTTACAAGAGATAAACGTGACTACAATCTGTCTGCGAGCTACGAAAATATCGGTGAAGATTACCGCACAGACCTTGGCTACCAAGAAAAAGTAGACTATGAAAAGGTAGGATTTGTAGGCGGACAAACTTGGTATAGCGACGAGTCAGGGTTACTAACGTCATGGTCTTATGAAGCCGATTGGAATAAAACGTGGGCTCAAAATGGCGACTTACTTGAGGACGAATACCAAGGGTTTATAACATTAAAAGGGCAAAAACAGTCTATTTTTGAAATTGGCTTACTTCATCGTTATGAGAATTATAACGATACTTTTTATAACCAAAATATTGGCTTTATTTATACAGGCTTTAAACCTAAAAATAATATATTGCTTTCGTTTTATGGTGAATATGGTAGCCGTATAGATTACGCAAACGAGCAAATTGGCGATTCGTACGCTACGCAAACACAAGCTCAATGGGATATAAACGATCATTGGCAAGTAGATGTTAAACATAACTATAGTGTTTTAGATAGCCCTGAAGGCGAGCGAGTTTATACTGCAAACTTACTAGATTTTAGGCTTTACTATAAATTTAGTATGCGTTCAATGCTTAAGCTAATTTTACAATTTGAAGACATTGATAGAAACAAAGACGCTTATTTTTACCAAGTAAGTCATATAAATAAAGATTATGGCAGCCAACTTGTTTACTCGTATAAAATTAATGCGCAAACCCTATTCTACTTAGGATACTCAGATAAAAGTTATCAAGATGATTTGCTTAAAAGCGTTGAGAGAGAACAGCGCACTTTCTTTACGAAAGTGAGCTATGCGTGGCAACTTTGACTTTTAAGTGTGTTGATTAATAACTATCTCGTAATCTAATAGATAATAATTGATTACGAGATAGTTAAAAATTTATATGTTGGTTTATTCTTATTCATATGGGTATTTAGTTAGCCTATTGTACAGCGGGTTATCAGTTTCTTTTTATTACAGCTCTTGCCTATTTGAATTAGTATCATTACTTGCTTAGTACTAAAAATAGACGATCTAGTCGCTTTCTACTGATGGCTTTTAGGAGAAATAGTTTAAATGGATTCTATTGGTGAATAAATTGAAAATTGTTGGATTTATAACATGAGTTTTACTTCTAATTTGTTTTTGCATCAATTTAGAGTTAACGAGTCAAATAAATCGCATTAATTTATTTTATTCAGGTATCGATATCCACAGTTTTGAAATTGCGTGCATCACTTAGAATACGGCACCTTAGTATAATTCCTTATCTATGGACATTATATAATAGATGGCTAGTCGGTAAATTATCTCCTGATAAGACAAGCGACACAGACCTTTTAGCGGCATATTCCCAAAAGCTAATTTTGATGACATTAGCATCATTAATAATATTTATTTTGCTATTTTGCTATTTTGCTATTTTGCTATTTTGCTGTGGGATTTACCTGCGAAGAGAGCGAAGAGAGCGAAGAAAACGCCAATATAAAAACCAAAAATACCGGCTTGCCTGCAATATAGTTAATACTTGAACTAACGGAGTCCACCTTCAAAGTTAGCCTAGAATAAAGAACTCGGATAATTACGTGCTAAAAATATCACCATTGCTATTAATTATTTAGGTGCTGAATTTGGCTCGTTAAGTTTAAGTACGCTTGCAAGTTTACCTATTGACGTAATAAAAATAGATCACTCATTTATTGTTCAAGCTAATAAAAGCCAAAAATATAATGATATTTTAGATACAACGGACTAGGCCAAAAGCAGGGGATGAATGCGTTGAAAATAGGGCTGTTTGAGCTGGTTAAAAAATGGGTGTGAGCTCTGTTCAGCGGAATTTAGTTAGCCGCCCTGAGTTATCGTTTAATTTAGGTAATAAGGTATTGCGTAACAATCCTATTATCCTTTCAACCTCGGGTACAAGTGCATTGGGTTTTACGAGTTAGTTTACAAGTAAAAATGCCACCCTAGATAGAGTGGCATTTTTTGTTTAATCAGTAATCAATGTATTAAAGATCAAATGTGCGTGAAATAGCAAGTACAATACGCTCATCTGCGTAATCGTAGTCTAAGCTAGTATCTTCAGCTGCTATTTCAATGCCAAACCCTTCGTAGCTTGTTTGATAAGCTAAGCGGTAATGTTTATATGATTTCTTTTGATTTACATCCCATTCCCATTTGTCACCATCTAGCGAGTTTGAAATATCAAAGCTTGCGCGAATTGCGTGGTTAGGGGCAATTTCAAAGGTATGTGCAATCATAGAGATTACATGTCCTGCGCCTGTACCAAAGTAATCCCAGCTGTACCAAAAGTTAAGCTCAGTTTGGCCGTATTCACTTGCGTAGCCAAATTTAGTGTAAGCTTCTGCATAGTTGCCATCGCTGTTGTTGCCTTGGTAAGTATAATAAGCAATACCGTAATCAGCGCTAACATTATCATTTAGTTGAACATATTTACCTAGGTAAGCATCAAGCTCAAAATCAGTGTCATCACCAAAGTCTACATTTGAAGCCCATGCTCCAGCATACACACCACTATCAAAAGCATAGTCAAGGCTACCTTGTATTGCAGGGTCGCTATCTGTTTGTGTAACACCATTAAAAGTGTAGTCAGACGCTGCAGTGATTGTTGTAGACCAATCTGCAGCAGCAGTTGTTGATAAAAGTGCAAATGGTAAAGCGACTGCAAGTTGTTTTAGTTTATTATTCATTGTGTTGATCCCTAATGTACTGTTTCTATTTTTGTATAGTCGATTTTGTTAGCTTTTGGTGAGCTATCAATATTATTTACTGTTTTAAACTTGCTGTAGCCTATAAATGCGGCACAGCCAAAGAACAAGCCAATAACTAGTGCACCTACCCATTGTATTTGTAAAAACTCAAGTTTAAATAATAGTGTTAATAACGACAGCGCAATGATATTTAGTAGCATGTAGTTCATCTTGCCTAAACGTTTTACTGTTAGGTTTAGATTATCAGTGTACAAACGTATTAATGAATCAAGTGAATTAATAACAAATACGATACCTACAAACACCATAGCAAAGTTTTTAATACCAGCTGTTGATATACCCATTTCATGATAGTGATAAAGTACGCTAAACCAAATTGCGATTGGAATAGATGGGAATATAAGCATTGCACCTAGCACTTGGTATGTTTTAAGACCACCTACAAAACGAGACGTAAATTGACCAATCATTATGCTCCACGCAAACCACCAAAATAAGTAAAATTCGTGGTAATCATTAAGCGGTAAAACAAATTCATTGATGTTAGCAAAGTAAGTACCAATAGAAGCTAAATTATCAGTAAAAGCAGACATCTCACTATCACCGACAACAAATGCACCTGCCCACATAAAGGCAATTAATGCGATAAATAACCACGTTGTCGAAATACTTAAAAAACGTACGTATTTAATGTCTGTACTTGAGTAAACAGCAAAGCAAATAGCCGCAAATACAATAAGGTAAAATGTTGGAATAACGCTCGAACCATCACCAAGCTCTGGTAAATACCAAGGTAAATTAGTGAGTAACAAATAAGCGGTAAATGCACATGTACCAATAATTACCACGTTATTGATGAATTTAACCCAAGGAATTTCGAAAAATTTAACTTTAGGTTCTATTACACAGAAATAAAAGCACGTAAGAAAGTAAAATCCCCAGATCAAGAATCCCCAATAGCCAAACTCAATGGCAAGAGGGTTTGCAAACGCGTATTCTGGGCTTGCTTTTATGTCTGCATAACCTGCAAATTCGGTTAATGGAAACATGATTAGGCCAACATCAAGGCCTGAGGTAAATAATATTGCAATAAAGGTAAAGGTTCTTACTGGTGTTACACCTACTACGCGAACATTACCCCATTTTAATAAAATAGTAATAACTGCAAGTAGTGTAAAGATAATGCCAGCGCTAAGCCATATAGTCATTATCGCCCTCCCAAAATGAATAAAAATAACTCATAAGTTCTCCGTTTTTTGTTTTATTTCTTGCATAAACACCGCATAACCAATTTATGCCGTGAGCCACTACAAGATATACGTGCTCTGCGTAATACAGAGCACTTATGGCTTAATTAAATCTCACTATTACGCTGTGTTGTTTGCCAATTGTCACTCATGGCTACATTAACTGAAGCTTGAGGCAGGGGCGTTTTTCCCAAAATTAAATCAGCTGCTTTTTCAGCCACCATAATCGTAGGAGCATTTAAATTTCCGTTAGGTACTGTTGGGAATATAGACGAGTCAACAACACGCAAACCTTCGATACCATGTACTTGAGTACTTGAATTAACCACAGCCATATCGTCTTCACCCATTTTGCATGAGCAAGAAGGGTGATAAGCACTTTCTACGGCTTGGCGTACAAAAGCGTCAATTTCTTCGTCGGTTTGGATATGTTTACCTGGTTGAATTTCTTCATCACGGTAATCATCAAACGCACTTTGTTCAATGATGTCGCGGGTTAAACGCACACAGGCTCTAAAGCCTTCAATGTCGTCTTGATGCTGTAAGTAATTAAACACTATTTGTGGCGGTTGCTCAGGGTTAGCTGATTGAATCGTAACACTGCCGCGACTTTTTGGTTTGTTATGACCAACGTGAACTTGAAAACCATGACCTGCAAACGCACTACGACCATCGTATCGCATAGCGGCTGGTAAAAAGTGATATTGAATATCTGGCCATTCAACTTCAGGCTTTGAGCGAATAAACGCACACGACTCAAAGTGATTAGTTGCACCCAAACCTTTACGAGTAAGTAGCCATTTAGCGCCAATTAAGCCTTTAGAAATAAGCCCTAACTTGCCATTTAAAGTAATTGGTTGCTTACACTTGTACTGAAAGTAAAATTCAAGATGATCTTGTAAGTTTTGACCTACACCCGGTAAGTGGTGTTTAACTTCGATGCCTGCTTTTTCTAGTATGTCTTTATCGCCAATACCAGAGAGCTGTAAAATATGCGGAGAGCCAATTGGGCCTGCGCTTAAAACAACATCTTTGGCAGCATGAGCAGTTTGAACGTTACCATTAACTTTGTACTCAATGCCTGTAGCTTTTTTACCATCAAGAATCACTTTTTGAGCAAGTGCACCAGTGATCACCGTTAAATTAGCGCGTGATTTAACTGGGTCTAAATACTCACGAGAAGCCGAGCTGCGGACACCGTCTTTCACAGTCATGTGCATTGGGCCAAAGCCTTCTTGTTGGGCGCTATTATAATCGTCTGTACTAGCATAACCTGCTTGTACACCGGCTTTTATAAACGTAGTGTACAACGGGTTTTGCATTTCGTTACCGTTATTAACGCCAAGTGGGCCTTTACCACCTCGGTATGTATTTTCACCTAGGTAAAAGCTTTCTGCCTTTTGAAAATACGGTAAACACGATTGGTAGTCCCAACCATTAGCGCCGTGCTGTTGCCATTCATCAAAATCTTTAGCATGGCCACGAACATACACCATACCGTTAATTGACGACGAACCACCAAGGACTTTTCCGCGAGGGCAGTGCATTTCACGGTTATCTAAATGTGGCTCAGGTTGAGTATGAAATTGCCACGCATACTTATCGGTATTCATAGGAATAGACAGCGCAGTTGGCATTTTTATAAAAATACTTTTATCGCTGCCGCCGGTTTCAAGCAGTAACACACGATTACTAGCATCTTCAGACAATCGGTTAGCTAAAACACAACCCGCAGATCCTGCGCCAACAATAATATAGTCGTAATGATTACTCATAGTAGGGCGCCTTAAAATGGGCTTTCTATGTCGGCCATACCAACATAAATAGACTTAGTTTGCGTGTAATGATCAAGTGTTTCTATGCCATTTTCACGGCCAATACCAGATTGCTTGTAGCCACCAACAGGCATTTCGGCCGGTGAGTTACCGTAGGCATTAATCCAACAAATGCCGGCTTCTAACTGATGAATAATACGGTGTGCGCGTTTTATGTCGCTAGTAAATACGCCCGCGGCTAAGCCTAGATGAGTGCCATTGGCACGTGCAATTACGTCGTCTTCGTCTTCAAAAACAAGCACACTCATTACCGGGCCAAATATTTCTTCTTTAACTATGGTCATATCATCATGGCAATCGATAAATACAGTAGGCGCAACAAAGTAACCATTAGGCGCAGATTCAGGTGAAAGCGTTGACCCACCAGTAAGTAGCGTAGCGCCTTCTTCAATGCCTTTATTTACATAGCTCATTACTAAATCTTGGTGGTTTTTAGAAATTAATGCACCAAAGTTAGTATTTAAATCTTGTGGGTCGCCGGCAATAATATTTTGCTCAGTGCGCGTTTTAAGCTCATCAATAAATTGCTGATATATATTCTTATGTACATAAATACGTGTACAGTTAGTGCAAATTTCGCCTTGCGTATAAAAGTTACCTAACATAGCTGCACTAACTGCTTGCTCAATATTGGCATCATCAAATACAACAAGGGGTGATTTACCACCAAGCTCCATTGTGACGTCTTTTAAAGTACCCGCAGCGCTTGCAACTACTTTTTTACCTGTACCGACTTCACCCGTAAACGACACTTTGTCAATTTCGCTGTGCGACGTTAACCATTGACCTACGTCCCCAGCACCTTGTACTACGTTAAATACGCCAGCAGGTACGCCTGCTTCTACAAATATCTCAGCTAGTTTAATAGCACCTAGTGGTGTTTCTTCAGATGGTTTAAATATAAATGCATTACCAGCGGCAAGGGCAGGGCCTGATTTCCAACATGCGATTTGTAACGGGTAGTTCCATGCACCAATACCTGCACAAATACCTAATGGCTCTTTGCGCGTGTAATAAAAGTCATCACCTACCATTTGTTGTTGGCCAACTTGTGCAGGGGCTAGGCCTGCAAAGTATTCAATCACATCTGCGCCGGTTTCAATATCAACACAATTTGCTTCTTGCATTGGTTTGCCGGTATCAAGCACTTCTACTAGTGCAAGCTCGTCGTTACGCTCGCGTAAAAGTGCGACCGCTTTGAGTAAAATGCGGCTACGTTCAATGGGTGTCATTTTTGACCACTGTGCAAAACCTTGTTTTGCACTTTCAATGGCTGCGTTTTGCACAAATTCATCGGCAACTTCTACCGAGTATATAACTTCATCTGTTGCTGGATTTTTTACATCAAAAGTTTCGCCGCTTTGGTTTGCAAGGAAGTGGCCGTCAATAAAGTTTTGATAGACAGGTGTAGTCACGCTAGGCTCCATATTGCTTAATGAGTGAATGCACGTAGTTTTTAGCTAACGTTTCACTGTGTTTAAATTTGTCTTCGTTTGATTTAATCAATACTGCTCTTAACCATAGGCCATCAATCATGGCGGCGCTAAGTTCCGCAGCTTGTTTTGCTTGCTTTACTGGCATTAGTTGCTTAAAAGAAAATGCTAAATTACTTTGCAAGCGGTTACTGTTTACGTTTTGTAGTCGATGTAGTTCTTTATCGTGCATTGACTGCGCCCAAAAACTTAACCATGTACGGGTTGTATCGTTGCGCTGTTGAACAAGTGCAAAGTTGGCCTCAACAATAAACATTAAGCGCTCAATAGCGCTGGTAGATGGTAAAACTTTTTCAATTAATTCATTTTTTAGATTAGATAATAAATACCTAACCGTTGCCTCTATTAATCCCTGCTTGCCGCCAAAATAGTGACTGATAATGCCCGAGGATAGCCCAGCATTTTTACTAATCGTATTAATTGTCGTGCCTTGTAATCCACGCAGTGCAACCGACTCTATGGTTGCGTCAATTAGCTGCTGACGCCTGACAGGTTCCATTCCAACTTTAGGCATATTTTTTATTAATTGAACGTTCAATAAAGATAAGCTTAATGTAATAGCTCTAACAATTCAAGGCGTAAGTAAACCATCAGATACCAAGATGTAGATGGAATATTAACAAAAGTGAGAAGGTTTTCAGGGGGTGAATGACAATTCAATGATAAATAATGCTGCTAAATTTCAACTACTTACGCATTAATTTTGTAATGTTAAAATTAGTAAGTATTTGTTTACAGCATTGGAGTAATAAAAAAGATAAATAATCGTTAGAAGGGTAATAGTTAGAGTACTAATGGTATTTTAAATAGACAGAAGTTTTGTGATTGCGAGTTTAATTAGTGTACTAATTAAAAGTTTTTTAAATGAAGTTACATTTAGGAAGTGGTGAGGTTTTAGAAAAACCGATGTGCTTAAAGGGGAGATATAACACCTTTAAACAACAAAGGGTAGCGCCTTAAACGGTTACCAATATAGTCATCGGCTAGAATTTGCTGGCAAATAAAATCTACGTCGTTACTCGCCTCAAACACCCAGTCAAAACGTTCTATGGCAAGTAAAAAACCACGTTTTAAATGGGTTTGCTGACGGTATTCGTCAAGATTTTTACGTACAATCTCAAGCTTTTCAGGATGAGACATCAGTTCATTAATAACTAAATTTATAAACGAAGTGGTTTGTTTGTTAGTGGTGCGCTTGCGAAGTCGTCGTGGCTGCATTATTCCTCGTTTGCTATGTTGTATAATTTTTTTAAAAAGTCGTCTTTGTGTTTATCGTGCTCGTAATCGAGATGGTATGCGTTGTGAAAGCCAAACCTTAACAATACACCACTCCCTTCTAAATAAATGGTGTAACCGTCTATGTCGGAGTATGCAGTAACTCCTTCGTAGTGCTTACCAATATCGTTAGGTTTACCGCGTTGTTGAATGCGTTCATACACTGATAAAATTTGTTTGTTATCGAGTTCGTTTTTCATAATTAACCCTTAACTATTTAAGCCTGATACGCTTTATATATGTGGGTCGATCATCATAAAAACAATGCGGTGATATAATTTTATTATATGGACTTACATATGCTATGAGCTGTATTTAAAGAAACTGTAAGTCAGTTAACTCTAATTACGAGATTATATTTGTATAAAAAAACGCAGTTGGAATGAGCAACTGCGTTTAAGTATATAGTTACAAGCCAACGTAACTATAGTTGAGGAAATGGAGCCAATTAACCAGTTAACTCTTGGCTGTGTACTTGCTCGTTTAATACTACAACTTCAGCTCGTTTGAAAAAGTTAAAGTCGGTTGCTGTAGCCAGTGTGTATGCGCCCATCATACGGCTGATAATTAAATCGCCGTTGTTTAGTTTGGGCAACATAATAGAATCACTCACTACGTCTATGCTGTCGCAAGTAGGGCCTGCAAGTACAGACTCAAAACGCTCACCATTTTGTTTAGCACTATCGATAGGGTATGCCGCTTCGTCAAACATTAAGCCGCTGAAAGAGCCATAAATACCGTCATCCAAGTAATACCACGTTTTACCTTCGCGTTGAGCTTGGCCCATCACTGAGGCTACGCTAGTTACACTGCTTGCTACAATAAAACGACCCGGCTCTGCAATAATTTGCATTGTTTCAGGTAATTGCGCTAAAGCTACGTTTATTGGTGCACAAAAAACGTCAATTGGTAGTACATCTGCGCTGTATGGCACAGGAAAACCACCACCAATATCGAGTGTGCTAAGTGCTGGTAAGCCAAGCTCACTTACTTTGGTAATTACTTTTGCACACGCATTAATTGCTTCAACGTATTTAGTTGGGTTTGGTGATTGCGAGCCAACATGAAACGATAACCCTTTTATACGAATACCTAGTTGCTGTGCGTAGCTAATAATGTCAATTGCAGCGTCAGGGCTGCAGCCAAACTTTTTAGATAAATCTGCAAATGCATCTTTATTACGAAAGCTTAAGCGCACTAAAATTTCAGCTTGGTCTTTGTAGGTAATAAACTTTTCAAGCTCGTTTATGTTATCAACAACAAACACAGTGCATCCATACGCTAGCGCATCGCGAATATCACTGTCGCGCTTAATTGGATGAGTGTGAATAGTACGCTCACTTGGCACGCCTTGGCTTGCCACTAAGTCAACTTCACCGCTTGTTGCTAAATCAAAGCTTGCCCCTTCTTCAAGTAAGGTGCGTACCACAGCGGCTAAAGGCAGTGGTTTTAATGCAAAGTGCAAAACAACGCCAGGTAGTGCATTTTTAAGCGCGTGGTATTGCCGACGAATAGCTTCGCAGTCAAGGACCATAAGTGGTGCGCCAAATTGTGCTGCAAGTTGTTCAATGTGCGTGTTAATCGGTTGTACATAATCAAATGCTTGATTTGCAGCAACCGCTGCTGCAGGTACTTTAGTTACGGTGTCTTTTAGTTGAGTTGATAAAGCCATTATATTTTCCGAGTACATTAAGCAACCGCTCGGGTTATGGTTTATCCACGAGTCGGTTGAGTGAGATCAATCGTGCTTACGCACAGTCAAATTCACTCTTGGATAGTTGCTCTATCGCCTTGCTACAAACGGGGTTTGTAATGTACTCGGATTGGCTATCATCAAGAAGCGGCGAGATAATAAAACGAGTTTTTCTTCAGCGCAATATAAATTTTATAAATAATAAAAATATTTAATTGTTTATAATTATCATGTGATTACATCGATATGAATTACTTATCTTAACGATTTATATTATTAATCTTTGTGAGATGCTACAAACATATTTTTGTTTGCAAGCATGATTTCACTCGAAGTATCAGCGCTATAAGAGTGACCAGGTTGCTTGCGTAGGTAGTTGTAAATTGTTGGGGTTTTCATTAAGTGATTTATAGCTTGAATTACTTTTATCCCCTGAGGTGTTTTACTGCATGCGAAGTAGCCATTTATATATTCAGGGTATTCAGTTATTGCTCGACTACCTATTTTTTTAAGCTGCTCTTCGCTAAACGTTTCTTGAATATTTACTTCATAATCAACAATCATATCTATTCTATTATGTATAAGTAAGTTTGGTAGCTGGGAGCTCGTATCTTCACTACTGATTGATGCGATTTGGTTTTTGTATTTTTCTAATGTAGGCTCAAGCTCTTTGTAGCTAGTGCCAGAGTCGACACCTAAGGTGTGGTTTTTATCAAGTAAGTCTGCAATAGAAACCTGCTCAGGTAGGCCGGCCAAAAAGTCCTTAAATGCGTAAATCTTCCTTTGCTCATAAACAGTGGTTGGTAGCTCTGAAAAAACAATATTTTCTTCACGTTCTGATGTTTTAATTAGGTCATAACTACACACGGGCTCACTAGTTTCAAGACGTACAATGAGACGAGCTTGATTTGTCCACTGTAACTTAGCGTCAAAAACATGGCTTAAAAGGCGCTTAAATGTTTCATCTGATTTTAAAAATCCATCAGTAGAGGCATTAGCTCTAGAAAGCAATGTAATAGGCTCGTTTGCAATACCTACTTTTGATGTAAGCACAGCAAAAAGAATAAAAAAGGTTTTATATATAATAGTCATAATCCTAAGTGTAATTGTTCTAGAATAAAATTGTCGTAAAAAAGCCCAAAAGGGCTTTTTAAATTACCAGAAGCGTTATGACCAAGAATATTTAACGGGCATTTGTACTTTCAAATATCTTATCAGCAGACGCTGCGACAAAACCTGTGTAAAGCTCGCCATCAGCTTTAGGGTATCTAATTGCAAACTCATAAAAACAACTAGGAATGCGTAACTCGCCATCACTGAACATAACGGCGTAATCATCAGCAAGTGTTGATGATTGCTCTAGTAACACCTCAGGTGAGCCTTTTACTTCGCCGCCTGATGTATTAAGCGCAAAGCCTGCATCTTTAAGCGCCTGATTAACATCATGAATGTTATCAAACTTGACAAGCATATTAATATTTACAGTAAAGTGATTGGCACGATAGCCCCATGCTGACATCCACGCGGCATATTCGCTTTCTGCTAATAACTGCTTGTAGGTTTCACCGCTTACTTGCCAATGTGTACCTGAATATAAAAAGTTCTCAGCGGTTACAGTGCTTTCATCAATTTGATTTACCATATCGGTAACAATAGCTTGTAACTCTGGTGAGCACTTTTCTACTAATAACTCTGAGATAAATACTTTAGGTTGATTTGGATCGCTGTGCTCGTAGTGTTTAGCGTATAGCTTTTTAGCTTCAAAGTGGTATTCGCCACACTCTGTGTAACCTAGCGCTAAAAAATGTGCTGCTAGTTTTTCAAGGCCTACTTTTTCTATATTGAACGTACGTAGCGCAATATGATCGTTAATTATGTCGTCTTTTTGAGTTGAACCTAAAAGGTCATGAATTTTATCTGCCGATGGCGTAACGGCTAAATAGTTATCCCATAGGTTTTCAAATAATGTATTGACGTTGGTATGCATGTTAAATCCTTAAAAATGGGTATTATTCTATTACTAAGCCAGGTGCTAAAGTTTGCGGTAAATTCACTTTGTCTGATTCAACTGACGCAACAGGGTAAGCGCAGTAATCGGCCGCATAATATGCGCTAGCACGGTGATTACCACTTGCACCAATACCACCAAACGGCGAAGCACTAGAGGCACCTGTAATAGGGCGGTTCCAATTGACAATGCCAGCACGAATGCGTTTTAAAAAGTGGCTGTAATCATCTTCGTTATCGCTAAGTAAGCCAGCTGATAAACCAAAGCTGGTGTTATTAGCCTCTGCTATTGCGCTGTCAAAGTTGTTGTAGCGGTAAACTTTTATAAGCGGGCCAAAGTGTTCTTCATCGGCCATGTTAGCGATATGTGTAACATCAATAATACCTGGGCTTACAAAGCCTGTGCCTGCTTTTAGCTGCTTAAGCTCAACGAGTATTTTGCCGCCGCTTTCAACTAATTCATTTTGCGCAGCAACCATACCAAGGGCTGCTCTTTCGTTTATCATTGCACCCATAAATGGCTGGTCAGCTGCAAAGCTATCATCAACGACAATATTTTTAGTCGCGCGAATAAGTTTTTCTAAAATGGCATCACCATTGGTTGAATTCTCAATAAACACGCGGCGTGCACAAGTACAGCGCTGGCCAGAAGTAATAAAGCCAGATTGAATAATATCGTGTACTGCAGCGCTTACATCGGCAACATCTTTAACTATTAATGGGTTGTTACCGCCCATTTCAAGCGCTAAAATCTTACCTGGGTGGCCGGCAAACTGCTTATGTAGTAAAAGGCCCGTGTTTGAGCTGCCGGTAAAAAATAAGCCATCTATGTCTTTATGTGAGGCAAGTGCTTTACCTGTTTTTACTTCACCTTGCACTAGGTTAATAACCCCCGATGGTAAGCCTGCTTTTAACCAAAGTGATAAAGTAAATTCAGCAACGTGGGGTGTAAGCTCAGAGGGTTTAAACACCACGGTATTGCCTGCTAAAATGGCAGGTACTATGTGGCCGTTTGGTAAATGCCCTGGGAAGTTGTAAGGGCCAAATATAGCTACAACGCCGTGTGGTTTATGGCGTATAAACGCTTTAGCACCTGGCATTGGGTTTTCTATTCTGCCGGTGCGCTCGTTATAAGCTTTAATAGAAATGGCCACTTTACCTGTCATAGCGCCTACTTCTGTGCGTGTTTCCCAAAGAGGCTTGCCAGTTTCACGCGCTATTATGGCTGCAAATTCTTCGCTGTGCTCTTTTAATTGCGCTACAAAGTTTTCAAGTATGGTAATACGCGACTCAATTGGTGTATCTGCCCATTGTACTTGTGCGGCTCTAGCGGCATTAATTGCAGAATCTACTTGCTCAGCAGTTGCGCCATTACCTTGCCATACAACTTCGCCGTTACTTGGGTTAATAGAGCTAAAAGCAGGGCCTTGGCCTGTTTGCCATTGGTTATTTATAAGGTGTGTGTTCATATTTTTTTACAGGCGAAAAAAGCGCGCTGCATCTCCTTGGGATAAATTAAGGGCATCAGCCACTTCTTGGCTTATTACTAAGGTGTGTTTAGCGTGGTTATAGTGGGCATGCTGGGTAAAGGTAGCTCTAAACCCACTTACACCTTGGTTGCAAACGGCAAGTGTATCTGAGCTGTGCTGGCTAATATGTTCCAGCTCGCCGATTGTAATAGGGCATACTTGAGACTCACGAATACTGCGAATATTACCAAGTTTTGCTTCTACCGTTGGACCTGCATCAAACAAATCAACGTAGCCACGATGCTCAAAACCTTCTTTTTCAAGTAATTTGAGCGCCGGTTTTGTTTTGTCATGCACATGGCCAATAACTGCTTGGGCTTTTTTACTTAGTAAGTTTACGTAAATAGGGTATTTAGGCATTAACTCACTAATAAACACTTTATCACCAAGCCCCACTAAGTGATCAGCCTGAGGAAACTCAATACTAAAAAAGTGCTCTTGCAACCACTGCCAAAACGGTGAATGACCATCTTCGTCGCTTACGCCGCGCATTTCAGCAATCACGGTATCGGCAAAACGTTCGCTGTGCTGCGCCATAAATAAAAAGCGTGAGCGTGACAAAAAGCGACCGGTTAAACCTCTGCGGCTGTTTTCGCGCAAAAACAAAGTACATATTTCGGAGCATCCGGTGTAATCGTTACACATGCTTAAAATATCAACGGTGTTATAAACATTAAGTGTAGGCGAGTGATGTACTGTTTTACCTAAATGGTAATGGTACAGCGGTACGGATAAACCAACAGCGGCTTCTATGGCGGTAGTCCCAATGACTTCACCTGTTTCGCTATCTTCTAAAACAAATAGGTAACTTTCATCGAGTGGCTGATTGATATTTTTAGCAAAGCTTTTTTCGGCGCGATCTATTTTTTCTTTTAATTGCTCATCATCTACAGGCAGAGAGGTAAAGCCATGGCCTGACTCGATTGCAATTTGCTTAAGTGCAGCAAAATCTGCAGTGGTAATAGGACGTAATACTTGCATTTATTACTTGCTCCAACAGCGCGCTTTGAGGCGCGCCTACTTAAATTATCCGTTTACTACGTCGCTTACTGCTTTTTCAAAGCGTGCTAGGCCTTCTTTAATATCTTTAAATGGAATAACTAAAGAAGGGGTAAAACGAATCACGTTCATGCCCGCCACTAAGTTCATTAAGCCATTGTTAGCACTGGCAACTAAAAAGTCGCGTGCGCGGCCTTCAAATTTTTCGTTTAATACAGCGCCAATAAGTAAACCTTTACCACGTACTTCACTAAATACGTTGTACTTTTCGTTAATAGCGTTTAAGCCATCGCGGAATAACTGCTCGCGCTCTTTTACGCCATTTAATACATCAGGTGTGTTTACTGTATCAAAGGCGGCTTCTGCTACAGCACATGCTAGTGGGTTACCACCATAAGTAGAGCCGTGCGTACCTACTTTTAAATGATCTGCGATATGAGTACGTGTGATCATAGCGCCAATAGGAAAACCGCCACCAAGTGCTTTGGCGGTCGTTAAAATATCAGGCACTACGCCTAAGCCTTCGTATGCGTATAAATCGCCAATGCGGCCAACACCGGTTTGTACTTCATCAAAAATAAGCAGTGCATTATGCTTAGTACATAACTCGCGTACTTTTTTAGCAAATTCATCTGTTGGTGAAATAATACCGCCTTCACCTTGCAGTGGCTCCATCATTACTGCACACGTTTTATCGCTAATAAGTGCTTCAAATGCTGCAATGTCGTTGTAATCACAATGCATAATGTCGCCAGGCTTAGGACCGAAGCCATCTGAGTAAGCCGCTTGGCCGCCCACTGTTACGGTAAAAAATGTACGGCCATGGAAACCTTTGTTAAACGCAATGATTTGTGACTTTTCTTCGCCGTGTTTATCTAAAGCAAAACGACGCGCAAGTTTAAGTGCGGCTTCGTTAGCTTCTGCGCCTGAGTTTGCAAAATACACTTTGTCCGCAAATGTAGCATCTACCATTTTTTGTGCTAAACGTAGGGCAGGCTCGTTAGTCATCACATTTGATAAGTGCCAAATTTTCTCGCCTTGCTCTTTTAATGCAGATACAAGCGCAGGGTGGCAGTGCCCTAAACAATTAACAGCAATACCACCTGCAAAATCAATAAACTCGTTGTTATTTTGATCCCATACACGTGAGCCTTCGCCGCGCACTGGAATAACAGCCGACGGGTTATAGTTTGGCACCATTACATCGTTAAATAAGTCTCTTGATACTTGCATTTTGTACACCTAAAAATTGTGAATATTGAATAAAGATTAGCAAAATAAAAACGTTGGCGTTTTCTCAGCTAAGTAATTTTTGTTATTGGTGGTTATTATCGAAGGTTATACATTAAATTTGCAGTGCTATTTTGTGAAAATTGATTACAATAAAAGTCAAAATAACGAAGTTAATAAGCAATATGATAACTCCACAAGACGAAAAGTTACTTTCAATTTTAAAAACTAATGCGCGTGCAAGTATTTCTGACTTAGCGCGCATGCTTAATCTATCGCGTTCTACTGTGCAAAGCCGAATGTTAAAGCTTGAAGAAACCGGTGTTATAAAAGGCTATAGCGTTGACTACGGTGAAGATTATTTAAGCAGTATGGTATCGGCTCATGTATCTATTAAAGTGATGCAAAAACTCACCACTAAAACCAATTTAGAGCTTAAACAGATTGATGCTATTTCTCAGCTTTATGCAATAAGCGGTGAGTTTGACTTAATTGCTGTTGTACAAGCGCAAAACTTAGAAAAATTGAGTCATCTACTTGATGATATTGGTAATCTAGATGGGGTCGAACGGACAACTTCTTCGGTAATTTTGGAAACTAAATTTAAGCGTTAATATGGTTTTAATCATGTACAAAAACATATTTTGTTTATTTTTGTTGAGTAAATCCAAATATAGCTAAATTTATACCCCAAACAACGTTTAAATTATTGTATTTTTAGAATTGGATGTTAGAATTCGGAGTGTTTTCAGACATTTTAATGGATGAATAACAAGGAATTAACCACTCTTTACACGGATGTTTGAATGTACCTGCCATGTACCCATATAAACAACATCAGTAAACTTTATTAGAAGCAAGACTTTTGCTTTGTTTAAAAATGGAAGTAGTTTGCTACTGCATTAAGGAAAATGATGAAAAAATTAATCATACTATCTGTATCTGTTATTTTTGTTGGGTATTATTTAAATGCAAAAGCGAGTCAGGGCTCATTAAATAAAGGAACTGAGGTTAAAACGTTCAGCGATATATTTTATAAACTAGAAACGTCCGCTGTAAGTGTTAATGAAATTATAATTGGCGCGACGGAGTTTGCTCTAACAATGTGTGCAGATAGAGCTTACCAAGAGGTTCTAGGTAATAGTGTCCAAAGTTGTCATGCTAACTTTCAAAAATCAAAAGATATATGCGCGGGTTATTTGATAAAAAGTTCACAACCACTCTATAGAGATAAAACAAAAGTAACTGCATTAACAGAGAAGTTTATTAATTGTGTAAGTTAGTATCATACAAACCTTTACCATAAGTTTTTAAAACTTTTCATTTGTTTGACTATACTTTGTTCAATTTCTGCAAATATTAGTAATTGATTATGTCTGTCTTATTTCTTTTAACGCTTCTTGGATTATCCGAGCCACTTAAGTTTGGTTCTAACTTACCGACCACCACACCCGATAACGCAGTAAACCAAGTACAATGCATTTTATATGAGATGGGCACGTCTTTTCAGTTGCAAACACTGCCATGGCTTCGTGCCAGACGAGAGGTTAAGTTAGGCCGTTTAGACGGGTACTTTACTACTCATTTAACGCCAGAAATGAAAACCTATGGAAAAATAACTTCGCCTATATTTTTAGAAAAATGGTACTGGTTTACTCACCCAGATAGCATTAACAAGCCGGAAGATAAAATCCACTATGGTGCTGTGAGAGGGAGTTATCAGGCTAACTGGTTAAAATCTCAAAATATACAAGTTCAAGTTGAAGTTAACTCGTTAGAAGAAATTATTAGGATTTTACATCATCAAAGAGTAGATAGGATATTGCTCGATCTAGATGATTTTGAACACGTTGCATCGGGCTTAGGAATAGATCAATCCCTTTATAATAAAGAGTTTTTTCGCTATGTACCGCTAGGTTTATTTGCTTCTAATTCTTTAACAAAGCGTCACCCACAATTTATGAGTCAGTTTGACGACAACCTAGGCGCATGCTCTCAAGCACCTTTTGCATTATCGAAGAGCGAAAAAAAACATATTTTAGGTTTAATATATAAACAAGCCAAAGTACTGGCTGCTATGCCTAAATTGATAGAGGAAACCCTTATAAGTAATAGCTCGCGATTAGACGAAAATGAGCTTTTAGAATTAGATACACAATGGCAAACAGAAGTAAAAAAAGAGCACGCTAAGCTAGGTAAAGCAATGCTCAATAAAGCACTATCTAAAAAATTAATAGCATGGCAGTCTCAGTTTAATGGCAGTGTGACCGAAATCATACTTACCGACAACCAAGGTAAGAATGTAGCAATAAGTAAACTTACTACTGATTACTGGCAAGGGGATGAAAATAAGTTTAGCAACGTATTTACACTAATCGACGATTACTATTTTGATAATGTGGAATACGATATATCTACTCATCACTTTCAAGTTCAATTAAGCATTCCGGTATTTAATAAGCACTACAACCACATAGGCGTACTAATAATGGGCATTGATGTGGAAAAGGCATTGCATTTGAATTCTAGCTATTTGCAATAACCACTCAAAATTGACGATTAAGTACTTACTTTTCAGCACTTTTAACAGTAGAGACTTTACGTATTACATTTTTAGTGACTTCATCTAACTTTATAAAATAGGCATTCCCGCCAATGCCTTTAAACTCTTCATCGGTGAATACAATTGTATTGTCATCATAAAAAGTAATAGCCTCTTTTTGAGTAACTATGCCTAAATCGATACGCGATACATCACCAGAGAAAAACTTATCACCTTTATAGTTTTCGAATAACCAAATACTTGTTGAATCTAAAAGTACTAATTTTTTACGATCAGGGCTTAAGGCTGCAGATGTTATCCAACACAGTTTTTCCATGGTGGTACACGTTTTAAATGAATCGATTAGTTGAGCACTAAAATTCGCGGCATGATCACCTACTTTATAAACTTTTGTGATGCCATCAAATGGCTCTGTACGGTTTTTAGTAAATAAGTATAAATGGCGTCCAAGTGCAACAAATGCTTCTAGGTCGTAGTTACGTTGGTCCGGTGTTACTGGGCTACCATCAAGCTCAGGATAAGTAAATTTTATTATTTCGGCTTCGGTTGTATTGCTTTTAATATCGATTGGATTTTCTATTTTATAAATGGTTAGCCATTTACGATCATTTTTATTATTGCCAAAGTCACCTAAAAAAAAATGACCAAACTTATTTTGGGTCATATCTTCCCAATCAATATTTTTAGCATTAGTTACCAAAATTTCTTTTGCTATGGAACCGTCTTTATTTAATCTATATAGCTTGGGCTTATCGCCACCGTCATTTATGGCCCACAAGCGTTGTTTTTTATCAAACTCTATGCCTGAAATTTCTTTCAATTTAGGGTCAACAGAAATTTCTTTTTTACTATACAAGGTGTAAATGGATGTACCAATAAATGCAACTGCAGCCAAAACAATGATTGCTATAGTTATTAAAATGCTTTTTTTTAACATGAAATTAATTATATTTCAGAGTATTAGAATGCTGGGTATTATCCATGATGCAAATATATAAAAAAAGAATTTAATACTTTTTTATTTAATTTAGATTTAATTGGTTTAAATATTAAGTCTGTTCCACATTTTGTTTAGTTGGTTTAATTATTGCTCTATATATTAGTATCACTCTAAACGTAATGTATTTTAGTTGTATGCACGTTACTGGTGCGGTAAGAATTATTTTTGCACTGTAATAAAGCGTAAATAAAGTTTTGTTTAACTAACATCACGTTTGATGATTTAGATGGATCCCACATCGCCCTTTGATGTTAAATCGGCCCTGTGGCAAAGATTAAATACCCTTAATTGTTTAGTTGGAGCCTGTTATGTTGAATAAGCGTTTTTTTAAAACAAAAGATGAAGCTGAAGTAACCTTCGAATTTTCTCACCCTGAAGCAGAACAAGTTAGCTTATTAGGTGAATTTACTGATTGGCAACCTGTTCCGATGAAGCTTAATAAAAAACAAGGCGTTTTTAAGTTTAAACAACGCTTGCCTATTGATCAGCAATTTCATTTTCGTTATTTAATTAACGGAGACATATGGGATAACGACCATGAAGCCGATGGCTACATGGCAAATAATTTTGGTACAGAAAACAGCATAGTTAATACTCAACGCATTAATTAAGGCGGGTAAATGGACGCACTTTCGCAGTTATTTTACCTGCATGGCATAGGCTATGAGTTTACCAAATACACAGGTGAGCAGGTGTTTTTTAACGAAGACACGCGTAAACGTGCTTTGCAATGTTGTGGTGTGGATACCAATAATGATGCACAAATAGCGCAATTAAACTTCAAATTAGATGCCTCTACTTGGCGCAGTTTAGTACCAAGTGTAAGTTTAGTTGAACAACAAACCCCGTTTTTAAAAATCAAGATAGATGAGCGACAACTGCACTGCTCAGCAAATATCACAGTCCCTTCGCTTGATATACATATAACGCTCGCCAACCTTTATAATTTAGCTATTACTGGAGAGTACTACTTACATGAAGTGCGTTATATCAAACTAGAATTACCAATAAAAGCGTTACCTATTGGTTACCACCAAGCGACGGTTAAAGTTGGAGAGCAACTTGCGAATACGCAAATTTGGAGTGTTCCAGAACAAGTTTTTCAAATTGATAATTTAAAGCGCACTGGGCTATCTATTCAGTTATATACGTTAAAAAATAAAGCTTGCTTAGGTATTGGTGACTTTAACGATTTACTGGAACTTACAACCCTTTGCGCTAAACAAAATATGGATTATATATTACTTAATCCACTGCATTTGCTGTTTGCTGATATACCAGAGCGGGCAAGTCCATATAGCCCTAATAGCCGCGCTTTATTAAACCCTCTGTATATTTCGGTCGCACTAAGTACAGATGCAAAAAATAATGAGCAATTAAATTCTCTTATGGAAAGTGATGATGTCATTGCTTTGTTAAACGCAACCGATCAGTTTATTAATTACCATAATGTTAGCCAGGTAAAATATGCCTTGTTTAAAGCGCTTTATGATCATTTTGAATTAACAGGTAGTACTGAAAGGCGTGAAGCGTTTGATAAATTTTGTAACGAAAATATAAGCACGCTTTCTACGCTTAATCCAGCACAGCCCAAGTTTGACTATTATCTGCAGTGGCAAGCGAGTCTTCAACTTGCGCTTTGCCAACAAAGCTGCATAGATCAAGGAATGGAAATTGGCTTAATCAACGACCTCGCCGTTGGCTGCGCAGGTGATGGCGCTGAATTTTATAATCAACAGGCATTGTTTTCTAAAGGGGCAAATGTAGGTGCACCGCCAGACCCATGGGCTGAAGCCGGACAAAACTGGGGATTACCTGCACTTAATCCTCAAAGCCTGCAACATAACAATTATCAATATTACCGCTCTTTAATACGCGCCAATATGCAAAGTGTAGGCGGTTTACGAATAGACCATGTTATGGCAATTCGGCGTTTATGGTGGTGCTTTGACACTAACGGACGCCAAGATGGTTGCTATGTATATTATCCATTTGAACATTTACTCGCAATTTTAAAAATCGAATCACACATTAATCAAAGCATCGTTATTGGTGAAGATTTGGGGATAGTTCCACCTGAAGTAAAACATGCGCTGTCTAGCAGTGGTATTTTTTCAAATAGTTTATTTTATTTTGAAAAACAACACGATGGAGAGTTTCTACCAGTAGATGACTTAGCACCTCATTGCTTGTTAATGATAGCAAATCACGATGTACCGCCATTCTTAGGCTGGTGGCAGCATGATGATTTAAATATTAAACAACATTATGAGTTGATCAGTAAAAACGAGTATGAGCAACAAAAACAGCAAAGAATACAAGAGCAACACAAGCTTTTACGTTTTATAAACCACCGTAGCCATAAACCTGAACTAGTATTAGAGAGCAACGCAATGGATGTGTATAGCGAGCTGGCGCTTTGCTTGGCAGGTTCGCAATCAAGATTGTTTGCATTACAAATAGATGATTTAGATGAGCAAAAGTACCCTGTAAATATTCCCGGTACAGATAAAGAGTATCCTAATTGGCGCCGTGTATTAACACATACAAGTAAAGATATATTTAAAAAAAATGCTCCGCTATTAGCTGCTATAGATTCAATAAGGAAAGGTTAAATGAGCAGTACAATTAATACAGAACTGTTACTACCTAATACAGAATACGATGAGCAGGTTAGCGCATTAAATGCAGGACGATTTAAAGACCCCTTTAGTTTTTTAGGAGCACATAAAACAAGTTCAGATATAGAAATTCGTCTTTATTTACCCTCTGCAATTACAGCAAGCGTTACCTTAAATAATAATAGTGTTGAAGCTAACAGGTATAAACAAACTGATTTATTTATAGCCAAAGTTAACGAACTACCCACAAAGCCCTATCAATGCAGTGCTCAGTACGCAAATAGCCAAACTACCTTTTATGACGAATATAGTTTTGAAAGCGCACTTGATAAAGACGCCATGTACTTATTTAATGAAGGCAGTTTAGAGCATGCTTACTCTCATTTTGGCGCACATTTTTGCGAACAACAAAACGTAGAAGGAGTACGGTTTTGTGTTTGGGCACCTAACGCAGCGAGTGTATCTGTCATTGGTGAGTTTAATTTTTGGCAAATAAATCGTCATTTTATGCGTTTTCACCCAGCAAGTGGTGTGTGGGAGTTGTTTGTTCCCAATCTTAATGCGGATATGTGTTACAAGTTTGCTATTACCGCCCAAAGTGGTGAAGTACTAGAAAAAGCAGACCCATTTGCTTTTAAAATGCAACAGGCACCGGGTACAGCAAGCGTTCTGCAATATAAACCTGAGCCAATTACCCTAAGTGAAAATGCAATAACCAACAGACAAAAGCGTAATCATATAGATGCACCAATAAGCATATACGAAGTACATTTAGGCTCATGGCAACGAGAAGAGAATAACCGCTATTTAAGTTACACAGAGCTTGCTGCCAAACTAGTTAGCTATGCGCTAGAGATGGAATTTACCCACTTACAACTTATGCCAATAAGTGAATACCCGTTTGATGGCTCGTGGGGCTATCAACCCGTGGGTTTATTTGCACCAACTAGCCGCTTTGGCGACTACAACAGCTTTAAATATTTTGTAGAGCAATGTCATAAATCCAACATAGGTATATTACTTGATTGGGTGCCTGGGCACTTTCCAAGTGATCCGCATGGGTTACATCGATTTGATGGTACTCATTTATACGAACACGCTGATATGCGCCAAGGCTTTCATCCTGATTGGAATACCTACATATATAACTTCGACCGCCCAGAGGTTAAAAGCTTTTTAATTTCTAATGCTATGTATTGGCTACATCAATTTGGTTTAGATGGCCTGCGTGTAGACGCTGTGGCTTCCATGCTTTATTTAGATTACAGCCGAAAAGAAGGTGAGTGGGTAGCTAATTGTTATGGCGGGCGTGAAAACTTAGGCGCAATAGAGTGTTTAAAGCAAGTTAACATGCGCAGCTACAAAAATAACCCTGGGATCATGATGGTGGCTGAAGAGTCAACGGCTTGGCCTGGTGTTACTCAAAGTGTTGAACATAATGGGCTTGGGTTTGGCTATAAATGGAATATGGGGTGGATGAACGACAGCCTTCATTATATGCAGCATGACCCTTTGTATCGGCAGCATCATCATCATGAAATGACCTTTTCTATGGTTTACGCTTTTAGCGAAAACTACATATTACCGCTTAGTCACGATGAAGTGGTTCATGGTAAAGGCTCATTAATCGAAAAAATGCCTGGAGATGATTGGCAAAAATTTGCAAACTTACGCGCATATTATGCATTTATGTGGGCTCATCCGGGTAAAAAGCTATTGTTTATGGGCAGTGAAATAGCTCAGCGTAAAGAGTGGGGGCATGATCATTCTATTGATTGGCATTTGTTAGAACACCAAAGTCATAGTGGCGTAAAACAAACTATAAGAACTCTAAATACAGTTTATAAAAAACAGCCAGCATTGTATGAACTTGACTCTAGTGCTGCTGGCTTTACCTGGATTGATAACAACAATAATCAACAAAGTATCTTGAGCTTTGTGCGCTTTGCAAAAAATGCTAAAAATTTTGTTGTTGTCATTGCTAACTTTACGCCAGCCTCATATGAAAACTATTTAATTGGTGTACCCAGCGAAGGCCAATATAAAGTTATTTTAAATACAGATGAAACACAGTTTTTTGGCTCTGGCATTGAAGTAACTCAAAACGCATCGCAAATTGTAAATACAATTAATAAAGAAAATCATAGCTTTAAGCACAGTATTTCAATTGCAATTGGTGGTTTAACTACTATTTACTTACAAAAGGTTGATGATGAGTAATCGATTTGAAGCAACTCATGGCAGTGTAGAGCCGCTTGGGTCGAGTGTTAGCGATAACGGCGTTAACTTTTCATTGTATGCACCTAATGCAAGTCAAGCTTATGTCTGTTTGTTTGATAAAAGTGGCCATTCAGAAATTCTAAAAATGGCAATGAACATCAACGAAGGCGGTGTGTGGAGTATTCATATATCACCACTAAGCGCGGGGGCACTTTATGGTTTTAGGGTTGAGGGAGAATATAACCCATCACATGGTTTGCTGTTTAATGAAAACAAGTTACTAATTGACCCCTACGCTAAAGACATTTTTGGCGAGTTCACATGGAGTGAACGTCACTACGGGCAGATGCCAATAGGCACAAAAAGCTGTGTAAACAATGCAATTGATATCCCTAAGTCAAAAGTTGCATCTCAAGCTTATTATGAGCATAAAAAACCACAGTACCGCTGGTCTAACACTGTTATTTATGAATGCCATGTAAAAGGGACTACGTGTCGTCACCCTAAAATCCCTAAATCTTTACAAGGTAAGTTTTTAGGGTTGAGCCATCCAAATTTTATTGAGCATTTACACAATTTGGGGGTTACAGCAGTAGAGTTATTACCTGTCCATGCATTTATTAGTGAGCAGTTTTTAACAGCCAAAGGGCTGCAAAACTATTGGGGGTATAACACCTTAAACTTTTTTACTCCCCACAAAGATTATTTAGTAAATGACGACATAAACGAATTTAAGCAAATGGTTAAGCAGTTTCACGATGCCGATATAGAAGTAATACTCGACGTTGTTTACAACCACACAGCTGAGGCAGGCAACGATGGCCCAATATTGTCACTGCGAGGACTCGATAACTTAGCTTATTATCGTACTGCGAACGATCAGCCCAATGTATATATAAACGATACCGGCTGCGGCAATACTATTAATATCGATCACCCAAAAACACTGCAACTAGTACTCGATAGCTTAAGGTATTGGGTAGAAATAATGGGAGTAGATGGGTTTAGGTTTGATTTAGCGACTATTTTGGCGCGCTCTAAATCAGGTTTTAGCTCTAGGCATACATTTTTACAAGCTATTGCACAAGACCCCATATTAAACAAAGTAAAGCTTATTAGTGAACCGTGGGATATTGGTCCTGGCGGCTATCAATTAGGCGCCTTTCCGCCACCGTGGCGAGAATGGAACGATCAATATCGTGACGTTATTAGACGCTTTTGGCAAAGTGAAACCGGCATTATTGCAAACGTTGCTAAACGATTACATGGCTCGTTTGATATTTTTGAACACAGCCAACGCGGCCCACTCAATAGTATAAACTTTATAACCAGCCATGATGGTTTTACCCTCGCTGATTTAGTGAGTTATGAGCACAAACACAACGAAGCGAATGGTGAACAAAACAGAGACGGGCACAGCGCAAATCACTCATTTAACTGTGGCGTAGAAGGGTTTACCAGCGACGTAAAAATAACAACGCTAAGATTACAGCAACAAAAGAACTTTTTGCTTACCTTAATACTTTCAAAAGGAGTGCCAATGATCGCTGCAGGCAGTGAAATGGCACATTCTCAAGGGGGTAATAATAACGCTTATTGTCAAAACAATCGTACGAGTTGGCTTGCATGGAAAGACTCGCAGCTAAATCATTCTTTAACGCGCTTTATAGACGACGCCCTTAAAATTAGACGTGCACATAGTGCGTTTAAACACAGTGTATTTCTAGACGATATAGATGAGCGTTTTACGGTTAAATGGTTTACCGAAGAAGGTAAAACTATGACTGATGCACATTGGCATGAGCAGTCCAGACAGTTTTTAATGTACAGCTTACTTGATAAGCAAAATAAACATGCTTTGCTCATTATATTTAATGCCAGTGAAAAAACAGTTTTATGCCAATTGCCACCTTCGCCAATTAAGGCGAAATGGCAAATGGTTCTATCGAGTGTCAATAATGCATCTGCGGGAAGTAATGAAGATGCAACTGTTGAAATTTCAGCACAAAGTAGTTGGGTTTTTAGTGCCAATTTAGAGGACGAAGGTCATGGCTAAACAAGGTGAACAAGTGTGTGTAGTAAAGGGGTGGCAAGAAGGCCCTGTTATCGATGAAAGTACGCTTAAAGATGACCTAACACGGCATTTTTATTATACCCTCGGACGAGATAAAGTAGGCGAGTCGCAGCATTACTTGTATCACGCATTAGCACTTACAATTCGCGATAGACTCGTTGCGCGCTGTAGAGAAACAAACCAACAAATTAAGCAAAATAAACGCCGCAAAACAGCTTATTTATCGCTTGAATTTTTAATGGGGCGAGCGCTGGGTAACGCAGTTTTAAATTTAGATTTAGATGAGCAAGTAACCGCTGCACTTCAAGAATATTGCACAACAATAGAAACCATTGAAGATGCTGAGCACGATGCAGGACTTGGCAATGGCGGCCTAGGGCGACTCGCTGCCTGTTTTTTAGATAGCTGCGCAAGTTTAGCGTTACCTGTTGTTGGTTATGGCCTGCGTTATGAATACGGTATGTTTAATCAATCAATTAAAGATGGCAACCAAATAGAGCAACCAGATAATTGGCTAAGAGAGGGCCATCCTTGGGAGCTTAGTGCGCCTGAGCATGCTAAACGCGTGAAATTTGGTGGTTATGTGCAAAGCTATACAGATAAATACGCACGTGAGCATCGCCAATGGATAAGCTCACAAGATGTTTTAGCCGTACCTTATGATGTACCAGTACCTGGTTATAAAAACAATATTGTAAATACACTTCGCTTGTGGAAATCAGAAGCAACCGATGAGTTTAATTTAACCGAGTTTAATGCCGGCAGTTACTCAGAAGCCGTTGCGCAAAAAAACCTAGCAGAGCAAATTACTATGGTGCTGTATCCAAACGATAGCAGCGAAAATGGTAAAGAACTTAGATTACGTCAACAGTATTTTTTATCATCGGCGAGTATTCAAGACATTGTTGATCAGTGGGTAAGTGAGCACGGCGAAAATTTTGCAGACTTTGCCGATTATCATGTATTTCAATTAAACGATACCCACCCAAGCATTGCAGTGGCAGAGCTTATGCGTATTTTAATTGATGACTACGAGCTCGATTGGGATGATGCATGGCAAATAACGACCAAAACTATGGCTTACACAAATCATACGTTACTTCCAGAAGCGCTAGAAAAATGGTCTGTATCGTTATTTGCAAAACTTTTACCGCGCATTTTAGAAATAGTATTTGAAATAAACGCACGCTTTTTAGCACAAGTTGCTCAGCAATGGCCTGGGGACGTTGAAAAACAGCGCGCATTGTCACTGATTGAAGAGGGAGATGAGCCACAAATTCGCATGGCTTATTTAGCCATTGTGGGGAGTTACTCAGTAAACGGCGTTGCAGCACTTCATACTGAATTATTAAAAGCAGGTTTATTTAAAGAGTTTTATGCGCTTTGGCCAAACAAATTTAATAATAAAACCAATGGTGTTACACCAAGACGTTGGCTTGCGCATTGTAATGTGAGCTTAAGTAAGCTAATTAGCGAAAAAATTGGCCACGATTGGGTTAAAGAGTTTTCTAAAATTAGCGACTTACGTCGTTATTATGATGACAAAAAATTTCATGAACAGTGGCAAAATGCAAAACGCGAAAACAAGCAACGTTTGGTCGATTTAGTTAAAGCACGTTGTGGCGTTGAATTTGATGTATCAATGATGTTTGACGTACAGGTAAAACGTATTCATGAGTACAAACGTCAGCTTTTAAATATATTACATGTTATTCATTTATACGACCGTATTCGCCGTGGCGACACTCAAGGTATTGTGCCTCGCTGCGTATTATTAGGTGGTAAAGCTGCGCCTGGTTATTATATGGCCAAGAAAATAATCAAGCTGATTAATAACGTAGCAGAGGTTATTAATAAAGACCCTCAAGCAGCTCCATACCTGCGAGTCGCATTTTTACCAAACTACAATGTAACGGCTATGGAAACTATTTGTCCTGCAACGGATTTATCAGAGCAAGTATCTACCGCAGGAAAAGAAGCATCAGGCACGGGTAACATGAAGTTTATGATGAATGGTGCGCTGACTATCGGCACATTGGATGGCGCTAACATCGAAATTAGAGATGCCGTTGGTGCAGATAATTTCTTTTTATTTGGTGCTCAAGCGCACGAAATTGACGATATTAAATCGCGTTACAACCCCGAGCTTTTAATTGCACAAAATAGTGATTTAAATAATGTAATGCAACTTCTTCAAAGTGGGCATTTTAATTTATTTGAACCATGCTTATTTGAAGACATTACAAATTCGATAAAAAGCCCTGACGATCCATGGCTAACAGCACATGATTTTGAAAGTTATGTAGCAGCGCAAAAAGAAGTCGATAAAGCCTATGCAGATCAAACCTACTGGACACAAATGAGTATTTTAAATACTGCAGCCAGTGGTATGTTTTCAAGTGATAGAACCATTAGCCAATATAGTGAAGATATTTGGCATTTAGACCCCCTCAATATTAGTGAAACGGACTTAACGACAACATCAAGCCATGCCACTAAAAGCCTAGACTAAATGGAGAGAGTATTATGCCTAATTATGCAAATCGCTACATCAGTAGCCTAACCAGAGAAACCTACGCGTTAATACTGGCTGGTGGGCGTGGCTCTCGCTTGCACGAGCTAACTGATTGGCGAGCGAAACCTGCGGTCTATTTTGGCGGCAAGCATCGAATTATCGATTTTCCTTTATCAAACTGTATTAACTCTGGTGTAAGGCGAGTGGGTATTGCTACACAATATAAGTCGCATTCACTAATAAGACACGTTAATCGTGCATGGGGACATTTTAAAAAGGAGCTTGGAGAGTCTGTAGAAATTTTACCAGCCTCTCAACGTCAAGGTGACGATTGGTACTGTGGTACCGCCGATGCCGTGTTTCAAAATATAGATATTATTCGTCATGAGCTACCAAAGTATGTAATGATTTTGTCAGGTGATCATGTTTATCGTATGGACTACGGTGCGTTACTAGCAGAGCACGTTCAAAAGGGCGCAGATATGACTGTATGCTGCTTAGAAGTGCCTGTTGAAGAGGCTGCAGATACCTTTGGTGTAATGACTGTGGATGAGCAAAACCGTGTATGTCGTTTTGATGAAAAACCAGCTATGCCAAGTTCAGTACCTGGTAAACCAGGCACATGTTTAGCCTCTATGGGTAATTATGTGTTTAATACAGAGTTTTTATTTGAACAGCTTAAAAAAGATTCTGAAAACGAAGGTTCAGGACGCGATTTTGGCCACGATATCATCCCAGCTATTATTGAAGAGCATAATGTGTTTGCTTTTCCGTTTAGAGATCCACTTCAAGAAGGTCAGCCATATTGGCGCGATGTAGGTACGCTCGATTCGTTTTGGGAAGCTAATATGGAGCTTGTAATGCCAGAGCCACAATTGGATTTGTATGATCCAACTTGGCCAATATGGACATATCAAGAGCAATTACCGCCCGCTAAGTTTATTTTTGATGATGACGACAGGCGCGGTATGGCCCTAGATTCGACTGTTTCGGGTGGGTGTATCATTTCAGGATCAGCTGTCAGAAAATCACTATTGTTTTCAAACGTGCATGTGCGCTCATTTTGTGAGATTGAGCAATCAGTTATTTTACCGGGTGCAGTAATTAATCGTGGCTGTAAAATCAAACGAGCAATAATAGATAGAAGCTGTGAAATACCGGCAGGCCTTGAAATTGGTATTGACCGCAAAACGGATGAGCAAAATGGTTTTAGAGTTTCTAAAAAAGGTATAGTTTTAGTGACTCGTGATATGCTCACTGAGCTTGCTAAAAAATTAGAGCGTCAATCTCAAGAGAATAAAAAGCTAGCGTAATTAGCTAAATAAGCACGACAACACAGGCTTGCTCAAAATTGAGCAAGCTAATATAGGTTTATAGGAAGTAGTAAATTAATGCATGTATTAATGGTTGCAGCAGAAAATGACGCGTTACCAGGCGCTAAAGTCGGTGGAGTAGCGGATGTAGTTCGTGATGCACCAAAAGCGCTTGCTGAGCAAGGGGTGAGTGTTGACGTAGTGATTCCTGATTATGGATTTGATGAACTTAACCGCACTCATATTGGTGATGTCACTGTTGCATTTAATGCTCACCCACATGTATTAACGCTTTTTAAAATAGAGCAATCGCAAAGTAATGTAGCGCAAATTGTTATTAGTCATCCATTGTTTAGAAATTCGGGTAGTGTGTACTGTAATGATGCACCAGGAAGGCCTTTCGCAACTGATGCAACAAAGTTTGCTTTGTTTAACGCAGCGGTTTGTGAAGCGTTGCTACAAGGTATTTTAAAGCGCCCAACAGCGCTTCATTTACATGATTGGCATAGTGCATGTGTGGCCGTTTTGCTTAAATTTGAGCTACGCTATCGGGAATTAAATAACTTAAAAATTGCCTACACAGTTCATAACATTGCCCTGCAAGGAATTAGACCTTTTAAGCACGATGACTCAAGCTTAGAGGCTTGGTTTCCTTCACTAAGTTACGATGGGCAACAACTATGCGATCCCCGCTATCCACATTGCTTTAACCCGATGCGTAGTGCAATTAACCTAGCTGATAAGGTTCATTTAGTATCGCCTACTTATAGCCAGGAAGTACTAAAGCCAAGCAATTACGAACATGGTTTTTTTGGTGGCGAAGGGCTAGAGCAAGACTTAAAAAATGCAGCAACTGAAGGAAAGCTCGTAGGTATTTTAAATGGCTGCGAATACCCTAATAGTACTGATAACAAAGTCACACTGGATGATCTATATAGCCAAGCACAAAGCACCTTATTTAGTTGGATGACAAAAACGCCGCAACTTCAAAGTAGCTACTATATTGCGCATCAACGGTTACAGCAATTTATGTTATTACCTGTTAAAGGGCCATTAATTACGAGTGTTGGTAGGCTTACAGAGCAAAAAGTATTACTTTTATGCCAATCTATTGATGGCGAATTAGTAATAGATAAAGTGTGTAAAATGGTTAGTGAATCTAATGGCCGGATTATTATTTTAGGATCAGGTGACGAGGTACTCGAAGAGCTATTTACCAAAGCAATGGCACGTAATTCAAACCTGTTATTTTTAAAAGGCTACGGCCAAGGGGTTGGGGATTTAATGTATAAGTTAGGTGACTTATTTTTAATGCCCAGCTCATTCGAACCATGTGGTATTAGCCAAATGTTAGCAATGCGAGCAGGGCAACCATGCTTAGTTCATAGTGTTGGCGGGCTAAAAGATACTGTTCAGCATTACGAAAATGGCTTTAGTTTTAATGCTGGTACGCTTAGTAAACAAACAGATTCACTGTTAGAATGTTTGAATGAGACACTAACGCTACATAAACAAGATCCTAAGCAATGGCAGCAAATTAAAGCTAATGCTAAAGGGGCACGTTTTTCGTGGCCGAAAGTGGCAACTGATTATATTTCATACTTATATCAATAAAGTTAATGTAAATATGGTATGCCTTGGTGACACAACACTGTATTTGCGTTATTACTTACTTGGTATTGGTTAAATTAATAAAAGTAGGTAATGTGTCTGTATTTGTTGCAAGGCAAGCAATATTTAATCGTCGTCAAAACGTAGTAGCCTACGAGTTGTTATTTAGAGACAGCCCAAAAAACTATTTCCCTGATATTTGTGAAGGTGAGGCAACCGCGCGTCTAATTATGGAAAACCAACTAAACCTCGGAACGCGCCATATTACCTCTGGTAAAAAAGCTTTAATAAATATAGGACCCGAATCGTTAGAACTTGATTTGTGTGCTTTTTTACCTTGCCAAGATGTTGTAATTGAATTACTTGAAACCATAGAGCCAAACGATAAAAACTACGAAATGTGTCGGGATTTATTTCATCGCAATTTTAATCTTGCACTGGATGATTTTGTATATAAGCCGCAATGGGATAGGTTTTTAAAGCTCGTCAAGCTGATAAAATTTGATATTTCAGTTACACCACTCAATGAGATCACACCCGTAATAAAAAAGCTCCAGCAGCACAAAAAAATAAAACTATTAGCTGAAAAGCTTGAAACTCAAGAGGATTTTGAGCTTGCGCATAAAATGGGGTTTGATTATTTTCAGGGGTACTTTTTTGCAAAGCCAACCATGATCACACAAAACGACATTGATTATAATTATTCTTTGGTGGTTGCCATATACGCAGAAATAATGAAACCAAGCCCAGATATAAAAGCAATTGCTGGCTTGTTTGAACTTGATGCCGCATTAGCTTATAAATTACTTAGGCTGCTTAACAGTGGTGTTTTTCCTATTCAAAGCAAAATTTCATCACTTAAACAAGCTTTAGTATACCTTGGTCATGAGCGTTTAAAAAAGTTTGTGGGCCTTATCGTGACCGCCCACACTGCAGGTAAAAAACCAGCAGAACTTATGCAAATATGCGTTGTTCGTGCCCGTTTTTGTGAATTAATTGCAAAAAAAATAGCAAAGCAACAATCAGACGAAGCTTTTTTGACGGGTTTATTTTCATTACTTGACGCAATACTGGATCAGCCAATGAGCCTTCTTGTTGAAAAACTCCCCTTTCCAGATGAGATAAAAGCCGCGTTATTAGATGAAAAAAACACCCTGTATTATATTCTAAATGTTGTTAAAGCGTTCGAAACAGGAAGTTGGTGGGCGCTAGAGCAAGCTGTAATATTAATTAACTTAAATAGCAAAGCTTTACCTGAGCTCTACCAACAAGCAGTTGACTGGGCAGACAATTATAAAAATAACAGTTAAAGGAAGTTTTACCTAAGTTATGCGCAATCATAATATGGATTTTATACGTGGTATTGCAGTGCTTTGCCTTGTTTACATGAATGGCTATGCTTTTGGATTAATGGATTATATCTATACGCCTTTAGCTACCCCACCTTTTAGTGATGCTGTAATTCATACCCTTAGTAGTATTTTTATCGATGGGCGTTTTAGAACGCTGTTCAGCCTTCTCTTTGGTGCTGGGCTATTTATCCAATGGCAGCGCTGCAAATCAACTATTCCTATAAAAGCGAGACTTTATTGGCTCATTATTTTTGGCTTAGCACATGGTTTTTTGCTTTGGGCTGGCGATATTTTATTTGTTTACGGCGTATGTGGTTGGTGGGTGCTCAAATATGTAGAAACTAATAATAATATGCTTTTAAAAAGAGGCTTTATATTAATGTTATTAGCGAGTGCAATAACCTTTTTGTTTTTAATGAACTTGCCTGATGAGAATATCTACCGTGACTCCCAAGCATTTATAGACTTATATAGCCCGCATTATATAGACTATTTTATCAGTAACTTAGGTTACAATATGATTGCAGTTGTAGCGGTTCCATTTTTAGCTTTTTTGATGTTTTCTGGCATTATGCTCATTGGAATATACTTATATAAGTTGGAGGTATTTACCAAAGGGCTTACTTCGCAGCAGTTATTTGCGTGCGTTAGTGGGGCGTTTGTTTTTACAAGCTTAAGGCTTTCAATACCTCAAGGAAATGATGGTTTAAGTATAGCTACTCAAGAATTAGTAAATACATTTGCTGCGCTTTTTGTGGCCGTGCTTTATATTCATATTTTTGTTAAATTTTGTAATAATCGCGCATATGTAGGCTCGCTTATTCAACAAGCAGGGCGATTAGCATTCACCTTATATATAAGCCAAACCATCATGCAACTACTGCTCTATAAAGTTTTATTTCCGCAGTGGGTATTAAGCTTTAATCGTATAGATTATTGGTTAGTAGCAACCAGTTTGGTCATTGTGCAATTATTATTTACAGCGCTGTATAGCCGTTTTTATACACAAGGGCCGCTTGAATTTATATGGCGTAAGCTAACTCAACTAAAAATTAGCGCTTAAAAACCTATTTATATTAAATTAGGGGCGAAAAATAAGCGTGTGTGGTTTACACTAGTCGCCTTTAAAATTACGACTGTTAAGTGCCATGACCGAATTAAAACGTTTAAATAAATTTATTAGTGAAACCGGGTTTTGTTCACGCAGAGAAGCCGATAAATATATTGAGCAGGGTCGTGTTACGGTTAACGGTAATATGCCAGAAATGGGCGTAAAAGTTGCAGATACCGATAACGTTTTAATTGATGGTAATTCTCTTCGTGCAAAGCCTAAACGTGTGTACATTGCTTATAACAAGCCTGTGGGTATTACCTGTACCACTGAGAGTAAAATTCAGAGTAATATAGTTAAAGCGGTTAACTACCCAACTCGTATATTTCCTATTGGCCGGTTAGATAGACCTTCAGAAGGGCTCATATTTTTAACCAACGAAGGCGATATCGTAAATAAAATCTTGCGCGCAGGTAACAATCACGAAAAAGAATACGTAGTCACTGTAGATAAACCGCTAAACCGCCAATTTGTGACTAAAATGGCAAACGGTATTCCTATTTTAGACACTGTTACAAAAAAGTGTAAAGTGACCCAAACAGCTCCACAAGAATTTAAAATTGTTCTTACTCAGGGTTTAAACCGCCAAATTCGCCGTATGTGTGAATACTTAGGCTATGAAGTTGTGACTTTAAAACGTACACGCATTATGAACGTGACGCTAAAGGGCTTAAAAGTAGGGCAGTGGCGACATTTAACCGATGTAGAAATGGCGCAAATTAACGATTCGATTGCTGATTCAGGTAAAACACAAGAGCACTCTGTTGATACTAATAAGCAAGGCGCAAGCAATAATAAAAGCGAGCCTAAAAAGCGTGATTTTCAGGGCGAAAATCCACGAGCATTTAATAATGAACGAGGCACTCGAACTCAAAGAAGTAACTCACCATTTCAAAAACGATCTACTACGTATGTAGGTAAGGGCGGAGCCGTTAAAAACACACAAAATGATAGCAAAGGTTCAAATAACACACCTACTTCAAAACCCGCTAATCGTAAAACGCGCTCCTCTGGTACTTTAAGCTTGAAAAAGTAGCACTCAAAACTTCACTACCACTGTATTTGATGAACAATATTACCCAGTGGGCTTTTAACGCCCACTAAGTTTATGTTTTCGTTTTGTAAGCGCTGCAATGCAGGTTTATCTAAGTACCACCTAAAAGAGCGCTTTGTGTAAGTATTTAAATCTAGCACAACCAGTTTTGCGCAGCTGTATTCGTAATCAGTCGGGCACGCCTCTACGGTGACTAGCGATACGTCTGCTGCCAGCTATTATCGCTATAATAATAAGCCCATAATTTTACTGAAATATAAAAACTAGCCCACAGCCATAAATAAACTAAAACCGGTATAAAAAAAATACCAAGCCACCCGCGAAGCTTTCCATCGTGCTAGGGCCTGTTGATCTTTCAGGATTAAAATTTATTCAAACTAGGAACGATTTAATCTTGATGCGAGGTTTGTAACCTCGTGGGCTAAGTAAAAACTGAGCAACAAAGAGTAAATGACCTCTAGTTTGTTTTATATATTAAAAAACGCAGCCCGTGTTAAACGAGCTGCGTTTATACGTGTTTTATAGCTTTACTAAATTACTGTTTTGGTTCGTAATCTATTTTAAATACTACCGTGTAAAGCACTGGCACTACAATAAGCGTTAGTATCGTGGCAAAGCCTAAGCCAAACATAATGGTTACAGCCATTGACTGAAAAAACACATCAAACAATAGTGGGATCATACCTAAAATGGTGGTTATAGCTGCCATTGCAACAGGGCGTACACGGCTAACGCCAGATTCAAACACCGCCTGATAAGGCGATTTGCCATCGCGCAGCTCTAGGTTAATTTGATCAACTAACACAATTCCATTTTTAATTAGCATGCCACTTAAACTTAATAAGCCAAGTAAAGCCATAAAGCTAAATGCGGCATTCATTATTAACATACCCGCACTAACACCAATAATGGCAAGTGGTACCGTGGCCCAAATAACCAAAGGTTGTTTTACAGAGTTAAACAGTAATACGGTTACTGCAAACATCGCTAAATAACCAAGAGGGAGCGAGCCAAATATTGCTTTTTGGGCATCTGTTGATGATTCATATTCACCGCCCCATTCTAATGTATACCCGCGTGGCAGTTCTACCGCTTCTACAGGCCCACGAATACGCGCAAATAATTTGGCTGCAGTTTCATCTCCTAATACGTTTTGATCGGCCATCACTGTTATCGTGCGTTTACGGTCGCGGCGCATAATAAGGCTGTCTTCCCATTCAACAATAAACTCTTCAACAACTTGCGTAACTGGTACAAATACACCAAGTACAGGGCTGTAAATTTGTAAATCGTGAACACTTTCAACGTTTAAGCGCTCATTAGCAGGGGAGCGAGCAATAATAGGTAATAACTGCGTACCATCTCTGTATACACCCACTTGTTTGCCCGAAAGGCTGGTAAGCAGCACATCATCAAGATCAGACTTACTAATCCCCAAGCGGCGCGCTTTTTGCTCGTTAAATTGTGGGCGAATCATTTTAGTACGTGCACGCCAGTCGTCACGAATATTATAAGCGCCGTCGTCTTGTGCTATTGCTTCTTCAGCTTTTGCAGCCAGTTTACGAAGCACAACAGGATCAGGGCCGGTAAAACGCGCCTCTATTTTTGCATCGGTTGATGGGCCAATTTCCATTGGTTTTATTTTAAGCTCAGCTGAAAGCGGCGTATTTTGTGAATACTCGCGAACTTTTTGCATTACTACAGCAACCGCTTCACGGTTTTTTACTCTAATAATAAGCTGACCATAAGATGAGTACGATTTTTGAGGCGCATACGTTAGCATAAAACGCGGTGCACCTTGACCAGTGGTACTGGTTATTTCTTCAACGAGATCTTCTTTTTGTAAGTAGTTTTCTAGCTTTTTTATACCATCAAGCGTCGCTCTAATATCTGAGCCTTGTTGTTGCCAATAATCTACGTAAAACATGGGCGTATTAGATGCCGGAAAAAACGACTGTTTAACAGCTCCAAAGCCAACAATTGCAGAACAAAGCAATACAACCATAAGCACCAGTGTGGTTTTTCGAAAGCGCATAGACACATCTAATAGCTTTTTATAGCCTGTAAAAATAAAGCCTTTATAAGGGTCGTCGTCTTCGTCGTTATCACCTTTATCTTTTTTAAACTCATCTTGCTTAAACATTAAGTTTGCAAAAAATGGCGTTAACGTAATAGCCGTTATCCAGCTTAATAAGAGCGATATAAATAAAACCCAAAATAAGCTACCTGCAAATTCACCCGTTGCATCAGAGCTTAAGCCAATAGGTGCAAACGCGGTTATACCAATAACCGTTGCACCTAACAGTGGCCATTTAGTTTGCTCTACAATATTAACCGCTGCTTTGAGTTTTGTTTGCCCACGCTTTAAGTTTATTAATATGCCTTCGGTGACAACAATGGCGTTGTCAACCAGCATACCTAGCGCAATGATAAGTGCGCCAAGTGAAATTCGTTGCAGGTCTATGGCAAACAACTTCATAAATATAAAGGTGCCTAATACAGTCAGTAATAAAATACCGCCAATTAAAATACCGCTTTTTAAGCCCATAAAAATAAGCAGTACAACAATTACAATCGCAATTGCTTCTACAAGGCTAACAATAAAGCCATCTACTGATTTTTCTACTTCTTTAGGTTGGTTATAAACCGATTCAACATGTATACCGTGCGGGCGCTGGTATTCAAGTTCAGATAAGTGATCATCTATTCGCTTGCCCACATCTACAACGTTTACACCATTCATAAACGACACGCCTATCAATAGCGCTTGCTCTGAATTGTAACGAATAACATTGCTGGGTACTTCTGCATATTCTCTAAATACTTTTGCTACATCGCCAAGGTATATAAGCTCACTCGCGCCGGGTTTAGATATAAGAAGAGTTTCAAGTTCACTCACATCTTTAAACTCGCCAGTGGGGTGAAAACGAATAGATTCATCTCCTACTCTAATTTTACCTGCGTTCGATACTGTATTTTGAGATTGCAGTAAGCCAAAAATATGGCTAGGTGCTATGCCAAGTTGCGCCAACTTACGCGAAGAAACTTCAACCATTACCTGTGGTTGTTGCTCACCAGCAATAGTAACCTTGCTTACACCTTTAACTAGTACAAGCTCGCGCTTTAAATAATCAGTGTAATCTTTAAGCTCATCGTACGAGTAGCCGTCACCTGTAACCGAATACAGCACACCATACACATCACCAAAGTCATCTAAAATGGTACTTGGGTATACGCCACTAGGAAGAGAGGGAGAAAGGTCATTAATTTTACGACGCATTTCATCCCAAATTTGGCGAAGCTGCTCTTTTCGGTAATTGCTTTTCATCTCTACTGAGATTTGCGACTTACCGTTTGATGAAATAGACGTAACAAAATCAACATAGGGTAATTGTTGAATTGCATTTTCAATAGGGAAGGTGACTTCCTCTTCGACCTGCTGAGGCGACGCACCTGGGTACATGGTAATCACCATGGCTTTTTTAAGCGTAAACTCTGGGTCTTCTAGTTGGCCTAAATCAAAGTACGACACACTCCCGCCAATTAACAGCAGTAGTGCAAACATCCAGCTAATTACTTTTTTCTCTATAGAGAGTTGTGCAAAGCTCATAATTATAAGCCTCGCTCTTTATTCCATGGGCGTACTTTCATGCCTTCATCTAATGAATGCACGCCAGCAGAAACGACAATTTGGCCTTCTTTAACGCCGCTCAGTACTTCAATGCCGTCACGGTGTACTTGACCGACTTTAACAGCTTGCTTGTTTACAACACCAGTTTCAGGGTTGTATATCCACACGTAAGCGTTATCTGAAATGCTCTCTTTAGCGTCAGAAAAAACAGATTCAACGGGCAGTATTGTGTAAGCCACTTGTGAGCTGGTTACTTTTGATAAATCAATAAATACGCGTCCAGTCATGCCTGCTAACAAATTAAAATCTTTAGGAACTGGCAGGGAAAAAACCACTTTGTAAGTTAGAGTCGTTGGATCGGCTTGTGTATCCCACTCTTTTAAATCAAGGGTGTATTCTTTATTGGTAAAACCATCAAAAACCACTGTTGGGTGGTAGTCGCTGCCTTTTTTAATACGCGCGATTATTTTTTCAGGCACTTGTATTTCTACATCCATTAAATCGCGGGTTTCTAGGCGTAAGATATTTTGTTTGGCTTGAATGTTTTCAAAGTTTTTTACAAATACTTTAGCTACAGTGCCAGCAAATGGCGCGCGTAATTCACTGTATTCCAAGTTTGTTTCTGCAATTTTAAAAGCAGATTCTGCTACTTGCATATTAGCAAGTGCTTCATCGTACTCCGACTGGCTTGCGATTCTTTTCTCTAGTAATTGCTCAATACGACCAAGTTGCGACTTAGCAAGCTCAAAGCGGGCTTTTCTGTCATCGTACTGGAGTTGAAAGTCTTCTGGGTCTAGTTTAGCTAAAAGTTGCCCTTTTTTAACTTCTTCACCTGCTAATACCGGAAACTCAACCAGCTCACCGTTTACTCTAAACGCTAAGTACGAGCCCTGATTAGCAACCACTTCTGCGGGGAAACTACGTACATTTGTTTGCGAATCATGTCCTATATTAAATAGTTTAACAGGCCTAATGGGCTCTTCTTTTACTTGATTTTCGGGCTCTGAACAGGCCATTAAAGTAAGTAAAGTCGTAGTAAGTATACATAGACGAAAGAGTTTCATGTCTTCTCCGTGGCAATGATGGGCAAAATAATTAAGTGCAGGATACGCCGCAACCATATAAAATAAAATTCATTAAATTTTAGAAACATAATAAGTTTTACTTATGATTATGCTGGGCTCAGTATGAAGCTGAATCAATTACAAATTTTAGATGCCATTGTGCAAAGCGCAAGTTTAAGTGGGGCGGCGCTAAAACTCCATAAAACTCAGCCAGCGCTCACGCTTGCTATAAAAAATCTTGAAGAAAAAATCGGTTTTGAATTACTCGATAGAACCAAGTACCGATTACAGTTAACTGAAAAAGGGCGAGTTTTTCACCGTGAGGCACAGCAATTATTACATGCAAATGATGAGCTGGCACAACTTGCAAAAGAGCTTGCGCTGGGGAATGAGCCACAATACCGAATTTGCTATGAACAGATCTGTCAAAAAGACAACTATAATGAGATCATAAGTAATACTTTTAGACTATTTAAACGCACAGAGTTTAATTTAACTAGTGGTAAACGCTTTGTTTCGTTAGAGCAAGTTAATAATGGGCAAGTGGAACTCGGGATCGGTCCATGGTTCGATTTGTTCCATGCTACAGGGCATTTAGAAAGCCTACCCATTGGTCAGCTCAATATTGGAATTGTGGCCCTTGCTGATAAATTCCCAAAAAGTATAACGTTTAATGAGCTAAAAAATTACCCGTGTTTAGCCATGTTTGAAAGCGATTTGAGTATAGACAGCGACAAGCTTTCGTACTCTAAAGGCTCAGCCTTAATGAAAATAGATGACGTAACTAACTTAAAATCATTTTTGCTTGCAGGTGCGGGCTGGGCAATGATGAATATAGATTACTGCGCACCAGAAATAGAAGCAGGGCTTTTACAGCAAGTACATATAAACGACAGAGAAGACGAATTTGGCATAGAAGTACGTGCATTTAGGCGTGATGCAATACACCATGGACCTGTTGCACGCTCTATCTGGGAGCAATTTAAAGTACTTAGCGAGGCGTACATAAATGACCGCGGATATTGACAAAGAAACCCTTATTTACACCATTATTGCAAATATACCCGTAGGTAAAGTAGCCAGTTATGGGCAAGTAGCGACCCTTGCAGGCTACCCGCAAAATTCACGCTTGGTAGGGCGCTTGTTAAAAGTGATGCCTAACGATTCAGTAATACCTTGGCACAGGGTAGTGAATAGCCAAGGTAAAATATCGTTTCCCGAAGGAAGTGATAAATACCAACAGCAACGCCAAAAGTTATTATTAGAAGGTGTACTGTTTAAAAAAGACAAAGTGAATATGCGCGAGTATAGATGGGAGTGATAAGACAACTATTGAAAGAAAGTGCCTGGTGTAGGTAGGATAAGTGAAGCTCCATCCGATACAGAAAAGTACCTTACCAATTATTAATATTTAATCTTGTCGATTGGCTAAAGAGTGCCATTTCCGGACGTTCG